>CAMWUU010000197.1 GCA_947177515.1 uncultured Lachnospiraceae bacterium | reverse complement strand
GGATATCGCGCGGTGCTGTCAGCACAAAATAATATAGCCGGTAAGGTGATATATGTCCTTCCTGCTCCTTATTATGTTCTGAAATCCGTCCCCCCGTCAGCGCGTGGTACTCAATTGCACGGACTGTGCGCTTAATATTGTTTTCATGGATTTGCATTGCTGCTGCCGGATCAACCCCTGCAAGTTTCGCATGCAATGCCGCCGCACCATGCTCCCGCGCAAAAGCAAACAGTTCTTCGCGCAACGCCGTATCTGTTTCCGATTCCGTAAAATCAACCGCATTCGTTACTGCCTGGATATAAAATCCAGTCCCCCCTACCATAACGGGGATCTTTTCACGTGCATAAATCCCCTCCATTGCCTTCTTTGCAAGTTCCTGGAAACGCACTACATTAAATTCCTCCTGCGGAGATAGGATATCGATTAGATGATGCGGGATTCCCCCCATTTCCTGTGCGGTAACCTTTGCTGTCCCAATATCCATACCGCGGTATACCTGCATGGAATCCGCCGAGATGATTTCGCCGCCGATCCTGTGTGCCAGCGCAATGGAAAGCCTGGTTTTCCCAACAGCCGTCGGTCCGGTTAACACAACAAGCGGTCTTTTTTCCTTTTCCTGCATACCATCCCTCCTGTTGCCCCTCCCTCCCGGAAAAGCATTAATTAACAATCCGTTTAAATTTCCGTTCCAATTCATTTTTTGTTATGGAAACGATAACCGGCCTTCCATGCGGGCAATGGAACGGATTCCCAAGCTGTAAAAGCTCATGGATCAAGGCCTCTGCCTCGACCCCGGAAAGCTTTGTATTTCCCTTGACCGCTGCTTTGCATGATAAGCTGGCAATTTTTTCCAAAATAATATCCGGGGCACCTGTCGGTGGATCAGTTATTAAATGATCCAACATCTCTAGAAAAAGTTCCCTGCCATCCACCCCATACAGGTCTTGCGGGACGGCACGGACTGCATATTCCCTGCCTCCAAAGGACTCAATTTCAAAACCGAGTGACAGAAACTGTCCCATATAGCGCTGCAATGTTTCTTCCTCACGAATGGAAAGTTCCAGGATAATGGGCGGTGTCAACATCTGCGAAAGCACTTGTTTTTCCCCCATGCGGGCTAATGTGCGTTCATACAGTATTTTTTCATGTGCGGCATGCTGGTCGATAATAAAGAGCTGCTCTTTAAATTCCACCAACCAGTAAGTTGCAAATAACTGGCCAATCAGATGATGATGGTCTTCCTGCTTCTGTTTCAGGAAGGCTTCGGTATTGTGCCCGGATGCCTGAAACAGGGAGATTTGGTGCGGCTTTTCCCCTTCTGGCTCTTTATCTGCCGGATTTCCATACACAACCTCCTCACGCATAAGTTTTTCCTGTGCATCCTGCTGCCTTTGCGTTTTTTCCTTTAGGTCACTGTCCTTTGGCGAAAAAAGCGGTGAGGCGAGCGTTTCCCGGATGGCTTCCTCCCTCACGCGTTCCGCCTCATCCCTTACGGCTCCCTTTGAATAAGTGATGCGCCCGTGCTCAAACATCTCCGGTGTTGGCTGGTAAACTGTCCGTACCTTTTTTTCCTCGGTCAACAAAACATCCGGTATCATGTTCTTTTTTGAGAGTGCCTCCTGTACTGTTTGATAAACAAGCTGGTAGACTGCCTCACCGTTTGTAAAACGCACCTCTAATTTGGTCGGGTGTACATTAACATCAATATTCTCGGCAGGAATTGTTAAATGAAGGGCTGTAAAAGGATATTTATGCTGCATCAGGTATGGTTTGTACGCTTCTTCCATTGCCTTGCTGATAATATTACTCCGGATATACCGCCCATTAATAAAATAATTTTCGTAATTGCGGTTTCCACGCGATATCACGGGCTTACCCAAAAAGCCCGTGATCCTGATCCCGTGCCCTTCCCCGTCCGCCTCCACAAGCGCTGCAGCAATATCCCGTCCAAAAATATGATAAATACAGTCTTTTAGGTTTCCGTTTCCCGATGTCTGGAGGAGCGTTTTCCCGTTATTAATAAATTTAAACGCTATTTCCGGATGTGCCGTGGCAAAGCGCTGCATCAGATCGCTGATATAGCCTGCTTCCGTTACGGAAGATTTCAGGAATTTACGCCTTGCCGGGGTATTATAAAAGAGCGAACGCACAAGGAATGTGGTTCCTTCCGGGGCACCGATCTCCGCTCGTTCCTTTTCCTGCCCTCCCTCAATTACATAGCGGCTTCCGGTGAATTCCCCACGGGTTTTTGTTACGAGTTCCACCATGGATACAGCGGCAATACTAGAGAGGGCTTCCCCGCGGAAGCCAAGGCTTTTTACACGAAACAGGTCAAGTGCTGTGGCGATCTTACTTGTTGCATGTCTGGAAAATGCCATGGGAATATCCTCCCCCGCTATCCCGCCTCCGTTGTCGGTTACACGGATAAAACCGATCCCCCCTTCCCTGATTTCCACCGTTATGGCTCCTGCCCCTGCATCAACCGCATTTTCTACAAGTTCCTTTACGACGGAGGCGGGACGCTCCACCACTTCCCCGGCAGCAATCTGGTTGATTGTGTCCGAGTCCAGAAGATGTATTTTCCCCATGGCTGCTCCTTTCGTTAATTTTAGTTTTTTGCAGGATTCTAAAACTGGCTCTTACCATGCGCTGCTTTAAAACCTTGCTGTTTTGCCTAATTTTAGTTTTAGTTCTACAAGCACGCCCGAAAGCCCCTTTATGTCCACCACCTGCCCCAGGGGTTCCCGATTCCTGTTTTTTTATCAACTTTTATTGATTAGTGCCTGCAACTCATATAGTTTATTCAAGGCAGCGAGCGGGGTCATATTTGCCAGTTCAAGTGCCTGAAGCTCCCCGATAATACGGTTTTGCTGCGATTGTCCCGATGGGGATGGGGAGATATCCTGACACGGACATTTCTCCTGCTGAAAAAAGGATAGCTGTTCATATCCCTCCTGTTTCTTTTCTCCCTGCCTGCGATGCCCACCGCCCTTTGACACCTTTTTTGATTCTTCCGAAACAGCCGTTTCCCCCGCGCTTTCCGCCAGCATCCTTGCACGGTTTGTTATTTCCTGTTCATTCAGCGTCTTGGCAATTTCTAAGGCACGGTCAATCACTTTCTTAGGCACTCCGGCAAGTCTTGCCACCTGGATACCATAACTCTTGTCCGCGCCCCCCTTAATAATTTTGCGCAAAAACACAATATCCTCACCGGACTCTTTAACGGCGATACAATAATTATTTGCACCGTAAAGTTTGCCTTCCAGTTCGGTCAGTTCATGGTAATGCGTGGCAAACAATGTCTTGGCTCCGATATTTGCGGGATTGTTGATATGCTCCGCTACCGCCCAGGCAATACTCAAACCATCAAAGGTTGAAGTCCCACGCCCGATCTCATCAAGAATCAACAGGCTGTTCTTCGTCGCATTGCGCAGGATATTCGCCACCTCCGTCATCTCCACCATAAAAGTACTTTGCCCGGAAGCAAGGTCATCCGAAGCGCCAACGCGCGTAAAAATCCGGTCAACAATCCCGATATTGGCCGATGCAGCCGGGACAAACGAACCAATCTGCGCCATCAGCACAATCAGTGCGGCCTGCCGCATGTAAGTTGATTTTCCAGCCATGTTAGGGCCTGTAATGATAGCCAGGCGGTGGGCATCATTATCCAGGTATGTATCATTTGCAACAAAGGCATCATTCTCAAGCATCCGCTCAACAACCGGATGCCTGCCTTCCTGTATCTCAATGATACCCTGTGTGTTGATTTCTGGCCTGACAAAACGCCCCCGTTCCGCCACAAAAGCCAGCGATGCATACACATCCAGTTTCGCCACTGCCTTTGCCGTGCGCTGGATACGTGAAACCTCCCCCGCAATTTTCTCACGGATTTCCGAAAAAAGCTCATATTCCAGTGCGGTCAGCTTCTCCTCGGCGTTTAATATTTTATCCTCAAGTTCTTTTAATTCCGGTGTAATATAGCGCTCCGCACCGGTTGTAGTCGCTTTCCTTGTCCAATCCGCAGGAACAAGCTCCTTAAATGAATTTGTCACCTCAAGATAATAACCAAACACCTTGTTAAACTTAATGCGCAGGTTTTTGATACCGGTTTTTTCCCGCTCCCGCTGTTCAATTTGGGCAAGCCAGTTCTTCCCCTCGGTCTTCGCACTGCGCAGCATGTCCACTTCCTCATGATATCCGGAAAGGATGATCCCGCCCTCTGTCAAAGAAATTGGTGCTTCCGGGTCAACTGCACGACTTATCAGGCTGCACAGATCTGTAAGAGGATCAAGTTCCTGATAGATCCCACGCAATTCTTCTGACTCCGCCCCCTCAAGAAGACAGCGGATTGGAGGCAGCATCGTAAGGGAGGAAGAAAAAGCCAGCAAATCACGGGGGTTCGCACTGCGATAACTCACCTTCCCCATCAAACGCTCCAAATCATAAACTGCATCCAAATATTCGCGCAATTCATCGCGCGTAATTGCCTGCCCGTTCAGTTCCTCCAGCGCATCGTAACGCGCTTTTATTTCCTTTGTATCAATCAGGGGCTGCTCTATAAAATTACGCAAAAGCCTCGCACCCATTGCTGTTTTTGTCCTGTCAAGTACCCAGAGGAGCGAACCTCGCTTGGTCTTTTCGCGAAGGGTTTCCACAAGTTCCAGATTGCGCCTTGTGGAAGTATCCAGAACCATAAAACGGTTTGTCGAATACGGCGTAATATGGTTTAATTGTTCCAGGGAATTCTTCTGCGTTTCCAGTAAGTACTGTAACACCGCCCCGGCAGCCTCGCATCCTGCGGTGTAATCCGAAAGTCCAAGTCCCGCAAGTGTCCCCGTATGGAAATGTGACATCAGCGCCTTTTTACATAGTTCCGTATCATAGTACCAATCTTCAAGCTGCGCCACTGCAATATGGTATCTCCCACGCAATTCTTCCAGATTAATGCCACAAGTCAAAAACGCCGGATTGCAAATAATCTCCGACGGTGAAAATTTATATATTTCGTCCAGGATGCCGCGCACCCCAAAAACCTCGGTTACATAATAATCCCCCGTAGAAACATCCACCGCAGAAATCCCAAACACCTTATCCCTGCCGATAATCCCCATTAAGTAATTATTCCTCGATGCATCCTGGGATTGGCTGTCAATATTTGTCCCCGGTGTTACGACGCGGATCACTTCCCTCTTCACTAACCCCTTCGACATTTTAGGGTCTTCCACCTGCTCGCAGATCGCTACGCGGTAGCCCTTTTCCACCAGCTTTGTAAGGTAGCCTTCCAATGCATGGTAAGGAACGCCGCACATCGCCGCGCGCCCGGAAATCCCGCAGGCTTTCCCTGTTAATGTCAATTCAAGCTCCCGCGAAACGGTCACCGCATCCTCGAAAAACATTTCATAAAAATCACCCAGACGATAAAACAGGATACAGTCCTTATACTGTGCCTTTGTTTCCAGATAACTCTGCATCATCGGTGTCACGCCCGAAAGCTCGTCAACGTTCATCACCTGCACCAAGGGTTCCTGCGTCCTTGTTGACTTTACCGATGTTTCCTCTGCCATTCTCCTATCCTCACTTCTTTATATTTCTGTAGCGGCTCTATAAAAGCCCGGTATCCACCATCCGCTCCCCGCTATCCGCTGCCGCAGTCGCCAGCGCATCGCATCGCTCATTCTGCGGATGCCCGGCGTGTCCTTTTACCCAGTAAAATATTACGTTGTGGGGAGCCTTAGCGGCAAGCAGGCGCTTCCAAAGATCCACGTTTTTTACGGGTTCATTGCCTCCCCGCTTCCATCCTTTTTTCACCCAGCCGTCAATCCAGTGCTCATTAAATGCCTTGACCAGGTACTGCGAATCCGAATAAAGTTCCACTTCGCATGGCTTTGTTAATGCCTCCAGCCCCACAATTGCTGCCATCAGCTCCATCCTGTTATTTGTCGTGCGCACATATCCCCCGGAATATTCCCGCTCATGTTTGGTTCCTTTTGAATCAATATAAGACAGGATTGTACCATATCCTCCCGGACCATCCGGGTTCCCGCGTGCTGCACCATCCGTATAAATCACTACTTTCATTAAAATCCTCCGCCTTTTCCCGCCCGGATCTTACATCATCCAGCTCCCGCTCTCCTCAAAATGCTTTACGCGCGCCTCGGCATGATCCGTCATCCCCTCATCGTAGCCAAGCATCCGCAACAACTTGATCGCGTTTTTGGAAATCGCCCGGCCAGGATACAGTTTATAGTCAAAAAGCACTTCATTTTCCTGCACATACTCCTGGAAATGATAATTGGAATATTTTTCCTCTAATATATGTGTCAATTCAATATCATGCGTCGCAGCAAAACACATAGCATTCGCCCCGGCAAGCCAGGATAAGATCTCCGCCGAAGCGGCGATACGCTCCAGGGTATTTGTGCCTCGCAGCACCTCATCCACAAAACAGAGCACTGGGACTTCCTTATTTACCATATCCATAATCCTCTTTAAGGATTTGATTTCAACAATATAATAACTTTCCTTGCTGAATATATCGTCCCGCAGCGCCATGGAGGAGGCCACTGCAAAAAAACTGGCATGCCAGGAAGCAGCCATCACAGTACTAACCGTCTGCGCCAGGATCGCATTGATGGCAAGTGTCTTGATAAAGGTCGATTTCCCCGAGGCGTTTGATCCCGTAATCAGCACACAGCGATGCTCGGCAAGGGTAGCTGGAACCGGGGTGTCAAGCATTGGGTGGTAGACTTCATCTGTTTCAAGGAATGGTGCGCCATGCTCGAG
>CAMWUU010000196.1 GCA_947177515.1 uncultured Lachnospiraceae bacterium | reverse complement strand
CATCACCAATGCAGCCAAGGATATCTTCAATATCCATCTCCCGAAACTCATCAACAGTATACTTCAAAATCCGTGATAGTATCTGCTTGTCCGCAAGCAAATATTTTACATTTGTATCATATACAGTACCAGTGTCGTTCGTTGCATTGACGGTCTGCGCTAAATTTGTTTCTATCATCGGCTCTCCCCTTCTTTATTATATACGATATGGCCAATAAAATCAATCGCCTCTCGACGAATCGTGGTAACCGCCACATCCTGTTCATATAGTTCTTACAATCCTCTCAAATACTGTATGTATGATTTGAACTTTAAAAATCATCTATATCTTGTATTCAATTTTTGTAGTAATAGTAGGACACAAAATACTCCACCGAATTCTCTGGAAAAGAGTCAGGCAGTTCAGGGCTGCAATCACATTCGCCATGGTGAAAATCATGCCCGAACCCGTAACGCCAAGCAGGGTCTGAAACTGGTTCCCCTCCTCAAATCCCCTCCGGCTAGTTGCCGGTCAGGGCATATTCGGAATGCAATTTAAAATGATCCATAAAAAATCCTCCTTAAATCAAAATCATACACGAAAACCTGCCCTAAGACGCTGTCATAACCCGCAGATATTACCCAATCCATACACCACACCCGCTTTATCATGTAGAAATTATAGCATAGCGCCCCTGAATTGTCCATAGTTTTTCGAACACCAGTTCTGTAAATAAAAAGACAGAAAAAGAGCTATATTGCAATTTGTTTTGCACTTTTTCCTGCTTTTTTTTCAATCTGTTTGTCAATTCCCTGAAATTATAGTATAATGGGGTTATCGTATCCCTTATTTTTATCGCAGGTCTGTGTCCGCGCCGCGCTGCATACCTGCCACACAGGAAGCGGCGCAGAAATGGAAAATTTATGAACCCAAAACGCCTTAAAATTTTTATATCCCTCCTTTTGCTTCTCCATTTCCTCCTCCCATCGATCCAATTCGGGTGCCTTTCTGCCATGTCCCTAAAAGCAGCGGAACCCCCGGCACCAGATTCCGACCGTGTATTATTTATCAGCTCATACTCATATGGGTGGGATACGGTCCAGTTCCAGATTGAAGGAATTCAGGCAGGAATTGGACAGGATGTGGTGCTTGACTATGAATTTATGGACACAAAACGGGTGGATGACGAAACTTCCGCAAGACAGTTCTACGAAGGACTGTCCTATCGGCTCTCCCTTGTCGAACCCTATGATGTTATTATTCTTGGGGACGATGCTGCACTCCTTTTTGCACTCAAATACCGCGACCAGCTTTTTTACGGTATCCCGCTAATTTTTCAGGGTGTAAACAACGAGGAACTGGCGATACAAGCCGCAAAAGATCCACTGATTGCCGGCATTTTGGAAAAACTCTCCTTTGAGGAAAATATCAATTTCGCACGCAGGCTCTTCCCGGATGCCAAACGGGTGGTCGGTATCTTTGACGACACCATAACCGGGCAGGCGGAGCGCACCTCCTTTTACCAGAACGCTGCACTCTTCCCGGAACTAACATTTTCCGAGATTAATACTTCCGTACTGACCAGTGAGGGACTGAAAACCGCACTCAAAAACATACCAAAAGATACCATACTAATCTATGCAATTATGACACAGGACGCAAGCGGAAAAACTTATACTAACCGCGAGGCTACCCGCCTGATCTCCGAATACGCCTGTATGCCAGCCTTCCGCATGGTTTCCGGCGGTATTGGTGAAGGGCTTCTAGGCGGCAATATTGTTTCCATGGAATTATCCGGCAAACTTGCCGCTGATATTGCAATGCAGATCCTCTCCGGCACCGACCCGGCAAGTTTTGATCAGGTAATGGACAGCCCGAATATATATTGTATTGACGAGTCCGTAATGAAACAGTTTGGCCTTCCACTCTCCCTTATTCCGGAGGGAGCAGTTATCATCAACCACACGCCAACCTTCTGGGAACAGTATTCCACCATCCTGCTTCCGGCATTTTTAATTATTCTCTGCCTATCCTTGATTTCTGCGTTGATGTTTGTAGACAACCGGAAACGCCGCAGACTTGTTACTGACCTGAAGCGGACACAGCAGCAGCTTCGGGTATCCAACGAGCACGATTTTTTAACTGGACTTGAAAATCGCAGCAAATTTACCGCCGACCTTGCACAATACCTAGAACACGGACTTCCCTGCGGTCTTGTTATGCTGGATATTGATAATTTTAAGAAAATCAATGACACTTACGGGCACACGGCGGGCGATGCCGCGCTCCGTGAACTGGGACAACGCCTAAACGCTATTGCGGACGATTTCCTCCGCCCCTACCGCTTTGCTGGCGATGAATTTATCCTAATCTTAAAAACCGGGGATGCATCCATGGGAAAGAAATCCCTTTCCCGCTGTATCGCCGTATTTGACAAACCAATCCTGCTCGCCGGTAAACCGCATATGGTAAGCGGAAGCTTCGGTGTGGCCTTTAGCCCACAGGATGCAGCAAGTGCCGAACAGCTTATTATCTGCGCGGACAACGCCATGTACTATTCAAAAACGCACGGGAAAAACATGCTTTCATTTTACAATGCGCTCGGGGATGAAAATTAAACGGAAGGGAAATTTTCTTCCCCTTTCCCGTACTGTTCAATCAGCCCGGCAAATGCAGTATTTTGCTCCAAAAGTTCCCCATAAGCCCCCTCGCAGAATACCTTCCCCTCCTCCATCCAGACCACCCTGTCCGTTTCTTTTAAAAGCTCTGCATTGTGTGTAACCATAAGAACTGTCTTCTTTGATAACCTCCCCTTTAGCATCCGGCGGAAACGCACCTCAAAATCAATATCCGTATTGGAGGTTGCCTCATCAAAAATAAAAATGGGACGGTCATGCAACAGCGCCCTAGCCAGGGCAACCTTTTGCTTTTGCCCACCAGAAAGACAGCTCCCATTAATCCCAACCATAAAATGAAGTCCCCGCTCTAAGACCAGTTCTTCCAGTCCAACTTCACAAAGTACCTCTTTTATTTCCCCATCGTCAAATTCCCGTCCCATACAAATATTGTTCCGTATGGTATCATGGAACAGGTAAATCTGCTGGCTGACCACCGAAAATAATTTCCGGTATTCTTTCATATGGAACCCTGTAATCCCTGCCCCTCCTAGAAGGATACACCCACTCCCACAATCGTACAGGCGCAAAAGCAACATAACCATTGTGGATTTGCCACAACCGTTTTTTCCAATCAGGGCAACCTTCTCTCCCTCAGGGATGCGCAAACAAAGTCCGCGGATCACATCCTCTTGACTCTTTGTTGCCTGGTAACGGAAAAACACGTCCCGGTATTCGATATCCAGTGCTAAAGGCAAGCCGGAAGGAATATTTTCTTTCCCTTCCACGCTCTCTTCCTCCCGATCAAGAAATTCAAAAAAACGCGCTGCGGAAGGCAGAATATTTGCAAAAACCAGCCTTAAATTCAGGATGGAGGAAAGCGGATTTAAAATATACGAACTGTAACTAATAAATGCATACAGGCTGCCGACACTCAGTTCCCCGCGCGCCACAAAAATCCCACCAACAACAAAAACCAGGAAATTCAAAACCGCATCCAGCGTCCCATCCGCCAACTGCCGGTACTGCGACACTGTATCCATATTTCGGTGGGCTTTAATTTTCTCGCCATCGCAGTTCCTAAATTCTTCCATTTTCTTTTTTTCCAGACCATAGATCCTAATATCCACCATTCCGCCGACCAACTCGCCAAACCATCGCGCATATGCCATATTCTTCTCAAGAAAAACCTGAAGTTTCTTTTTCTGCACTCCACTGTGGAAATGGATAATCAGATATTTAACTGGCAACACCAAAAGGATCAGGATTACCATTCCCCAATGGATACATAAAGCGGCAGCAATCCCCCCAACCACTGTGAAAACGCCGGCAAAAACAGAAAGCGTATTGGTATTTAATATACTACATATGTAATTTACATCCACATCAATCTGACTAAGAAGCTCGGACTGGCTGACCCTCTTTAAATACTCCGTCCTCATCCCCAGCAGATGCTCCACTGCGCCTGCTTCCATCCGGAAGCGGAAATCATATACCATGCACAAGCGCCTACGCTCAATCCAAAGGGAAAGCAGGCTTGAAACCTGCCGGAGCAAAAAAAGCAGGAAACTTGCGCGAAAGATAACAGCAAAATCTCCCCGAAACAGTCCTTTGTCCATCAACTCCCTGCTAAGCAACGGAGAAAGCAGCGATAAACCGACAGAAAGCAGGATCGCTGCCATCAGCAGTACAATCCTGCCACGGTAGTCTTTTAACAGGCCAAGAAAACGGATGGCCGTATTCTTATCTTCTCTTGTCATATTTCCTCTCATTCCGCCACCAATGCGGCATTCCCATTCAAGTTATACTATAAATTTTAACTTTCCTACTCCTCCCCCACAATAGCACAGTCTTCCAAAATCCGTTCCAGAAGCCCCGCTACTGTATACTTTTCGATTCCATCCAATGCCCCAAAAAGTAATCTGTTCTCATATCCATAATCAGCAAATGGCCTTTTATAAATATAATGGTCAACACACTGCTGAAACATTAATTTTACAGAAATATAATTTTGGGGCTGTCTGAATGCCGCCCTGTATTCTTCCCTGATGTTTTCAAAGTTCTTATCCAGCCATCCCAATACAATACTCAAAATTTCGCGGCGCAATTCCCGTATATTCCTACACCCTCCACCTAACAAATTCCCCATGCCCGTAACACTGAAAAACATTAGTTCCCTTGCTGGGGCAAAAAACGAACGCTGGCAGCTTTTTTTATCAAGACTGTATTTCTCTTTGCCATCTAATGCCTTGGCAATCACATCCGAACAGAAATCATAGAGAAAATTCTGTTTTAGAAATTTTTCTTTCTGCTTCGTTTCCCACTGCGGCAAAAGGTAAAAACAATGGATTATCCTCATGTTTCCGGAAAAAAACTCATCTCCTGATCCGCCCCTCTTTTCAAGTAGCTCCATATAAGTGGAACAATCGGTAATCCTGTTTGGATGTGTTTTCCTTTCCCCCATGTCCAAAAAGTTCAGTTTTCTGATTTTTTCTTCCACTCCTTCTGGCAAATCCCCGACCGCCATCACAGCCATCCGTTCCGGTATATACTGCTGGAAAAAGAATGTTTCCACCTCCCAAAAAGACAGGGAACGCACAATCTCCGGTTCCCCAACGGGGAGTTTTATAGCATATGCCGTACCGCTAAAGAACCTAACCATACTCTGGTAATCGACATCCTCCTGTTTTCTCTGATATTCCACAAGGACATCCTGTTTAATTTCCGAAAATTCTACAGGCTTTAGGAATTTCCCCAAAAGCAGTTCCTGCAACAGGGAAAAAACCATATCAAACTCTGCCTTCTGAACGGTAAAAATATAGTTTGTGGAATAGTAATCGGTATAAGCCCTGGCTCGGTAGTGCAGGATGGGCGTGGGCTTACGATATTTTTCAAACCCCATATTACAGTGCTCCAAAAGGTGGGCAATACCCTTTTGCGCTCCGTCGTCAAAAGAACCCACCTTTACGGAAAGTATCAGGTAAACAAGACCGGGTTTTAAATTTGTCTTGCGAAGATAGACGGTAAGGTCATTTGATAATTTGGTTTGGCGGACAATATCTCTCATGTTGAACTCGCTTTCTTAAAGTTTCTATCCAGTACTAACTATCCAAAATACTGTATTGGTACTTCTTCGTTTATTTTCATGCTGACTCCTCCCTGCCCGCGAAAACAGGTATACCAATCAAAATTTGAATGTTCCTATCCAAATCCTTATTTCCTCTTACTACCTTTCACATTGCATTGCCCCTGCATTATCTCATGAAAAAATAACCACAGAAACTCCTCTTACTATTCAAATAAGTATAATTGAAGACGGCTGGCAAATTCGTCTACGCTTTCATCCAAACCCTTTTTATCTTTCAGATAATTCTCTGCAACCTCCAAGAGTATTTCCCAGATATTTTCTTCTATTGTAACTGGGGTATGTGCTTCCTTTACAATCTGCACCAGTTGCGCAGACTCTTCTGCATTATACCATCGTAATGATATCTTACCATTATAGCTTGACAGATAAGAAAGATCCATTTGTGCATACTCCTCTAACAACTTCATATGAATAGGATATCCACTTCGGGCAACATGTCGATTTTGTATTTCATAGGAAAATGCAAAATTTATAAACAAATTGGCAACTTCTTTTTTTTCAGATAATCGGTTCACTCCTAATAGTCCGTTTGGAATAAATATCCCATGATTGCCAACCAGTTCCCCATTTCTTATTTTTACGGATGCAGGATATTGTGCAAGCGAATACACACCATTCCCAGCAAGAAAAACAAGGTCTTTCTCCCCTTCTGCAAAAAGCACTGCAACGGTAGAATACCCATGTACATATGGTGTTGTCCCAAGTGCCGTTTCCGTGATCTGTTCCGCCTTACAAAAACGCCGCACCAAAGAAAAAAATTTAGCAGTTGCTTCCCGATCTACCATCCCATTTCCTAAAAACAGATCAGGCTTATAATTATAATACAGGATCTGCAATATATTTTCATACGAATATCCCACTATATTTGCTACCCCTCCTTCTTCTTCTGAATATTCCACAAGCGACTCCAAATCAGAATACTTTTCCTGATTCTGTCCGGAAGTCATAAATAATGGAACAATAACCCGCAACGGCAGCATATAGATTTTATCTTCCTGACTATAAACAGATACAATATTAGGCAAAAATTTTTCCTTCTCCGAACCAAGTATCGGAGTCAAATCCTCCAAAATCCCTTTCTCAATA
>CAMWUU010000195.1 GCA_947177515.1 uncultured Lachnospiraceae bacterium | reverse complement strand
GCTTCCACCTGGACTAAGAGTGCATCAATCCCACGGATTGCCGCTGCATATGTTTTAGAAAACATTCTGACTCCTTCCTCTCCCCAGAAGAATTGTCAGAATAATTATACCAGACCAAAAAATAACATACAAGTAAAAAGCACCCTCGTCTTTTTAGGCAGTCTGCACAAAAATATTTCCCCCATCCGCTTCCATCCTATAGGGATTTCCCATAAACAGAAATCCTCCATAACCACAAGTTTTTGAAAAAACAAAAATTTCCATCTTATAAGAATTTACCATAAGATGGAAATTTTCCAAAAAATAACATTTACATAATTTACCAAAACCAGACTTTTTCTCAGGATGGAGTTTGTTCATGATCCAATATTTTCTTAAGTTCATCCATAAAAGTATTGACATCTTTAAATTCCCGATAGACGGAAGCGAACCGCACATATGCCACCTGATCCAGTTTTTTCAGGCGCTCCATCAGAAGTTCCCCTATTCTATGGCTTGGGATTTCCTTTTCTTCCATATTAAAGACCACATTTTCCACATCATCCACCAGTGCCATAATCTGGTCAACCGAAACAGGCCTTTTATGGCAGGAACGGATAATACCCGCCTCCAGTTTCTCGCGGTTATACGGTTCCCGGTTGTTATCCTTCTTGATCACCACTAACGGGATGGTTTCAATCTTCTCGTAGGTAGTAAAACGTTTCCCACAGGCATCACACTGCCTTCTGCGCCGGATAGAACTGGAATCGTCCGCCGGCCTAGAATCAATTACCCTTGTATTTTCTTTTCCGCAAAATGGACATTTCATACTGCGCCCCCTTTTTTCCCAGACCTATTATAATATGGAGCGCCCACATGGTCAAGGGGTTTTTCACCCTGGTAAGAACCACACAGGACGCACTCCCCTGTTCTAAGTAAATTTGTCCGCCGATACAATATAAAAAGCCATAAAAAGGAGCTGCCATGCGACTTTCGGAACTGCGTGAAAAAGAAGTAATCAACTGCCGCGACTGTGAACGGCTCGGCTATCCCTGCGATCTCGCCTTCGATGTGCGCACCGGTTGCCTAGAAGCCCTGATTGTGCCGGGTCCTTGCAAACTGTTCGGCTTTTTAGGCCACGACCAGGAATATATCATCCCCTGGAAATGCATCCGCCAGATTGGGTGCGATATCATCCTAGTGGATATCCGCTCAGAGGAATGCCTAAGAAAACCTCCGGAGGGGGACTAAAGATAATCCCATTCCTCTTTTGGATGGGTTAACGGGGAAGAAAAACTCTCTTCCCCTATTTTCCCTGCGCGGCATCAAGCACCCATGTTAATGCCTGCTTTGGTTGTAGTTCCCCGTCAAAAAATCTTGAATATTCCTTATTGTCCGGATACAGCATATACTCGTCCATCAGGCCAAACACCGTCACACTTGTAATATTGGCTGACCCGCCGTTATCTGTATCAAGTTCCATTAACATCTGGAACATTTCCTTATAACGCATCGCCTGTATTAAAAGTGCGCGCTCATCCGGCTCATCAATATTGATAGTCAATTCCGTAATCTGGATCTCAAGCCCCAATTCCGAAAAATTCTCAACTGCCGCCTGCACACTGCCCGTCCTTCCCTTGATATCCGGATTTTTCCGATCGTAATAGGACTGCATGCCAACGCCATCCACTAAACCCTTAGCAGAAAGGTCGGCGAGCAGAGCACAGATTTTTTCATTTTTCACCGGCTGGAAGGTATTGTAATCATTATAAAACAGTTTCACACCCTCTGCTGCATATTTCCTCGCATAAGTGAACGCCATCTCCACATAGTCCGCACCAACAACAGTATACCAGAGGTTCTCCCCATCCCCGTAATGAGTACGGATACAGTATCCCGTTTCATCCTCGTGCATACCTGCTCCCGGCTCAACTGCTTCATTGACAACATCCCAGCAATATACCACTCCCGGATAATTCTCTTCTGTAAAGCCAATTACCTGTGCGATATAGCTCTCCATACGGGAAAGCATGGTTTCCCGGGTAACGAACGGCGCATCGTTTTCATACCCTTCACAAAAAAACCACCTTGGCACCTGTGCATGCCATACCAGCGTGTGCCCACGCATCCCGATGCCGTTTTCCTTGCAGAATTCAAGCGCACTGATGCAGGAATCAAACTTCACCGCTGGCATCCCGTCACCGTTTTTTGCATTCTCAATACTTCCTTTTTGGTCAAGCAGATAGGACGGTTTCATCAGGTTTGTCAGTGTTGCGCTGTTAAAATGATATTTTACAACCTCCGACATTGCCTCTGAAGTGGTCATCATAACTTCCGGAGCATAACCGGTCAGCCCAACCCCCACTTTAAAATATGGTGCATAAGCCTCCTTTAGCGGGGTAAGTGAAGTCGCAGGACCAATATCCACGCCCTCGACAATCCATTCCACGGGTGTAAGTGACCCATCGTCCAGATTTCCTTTATCTTTTTCATCCGAATTCCCTGCCCCGACGTTTTTTCCACTATCCACACCATCTATATTTCCCGTTCCATCATTTTCCCCATCATCCACATTTCCGGCTGTCACACCATCCACTGCCTGTGTCGGCACTGTTCCCTCCTTTTTTGGGGACTCCTTCCCACATGCTGACATAAACATAAGCATACCCGCTATCCCCACACACAACCACTGCTTCCTCATCATTCTCTCCTTACAAAAAATATTCCGACTAAAGGGACGGCAAAACATACCGTCCCCATCTTATCTTTATTCTAAAATCCTACCCTCACGATAGCAGATCCGCGATATCCACATTTTCCCCAGTGATGCCGACTACCGCACCCTGCTTTGCCTCATCCGTATCCGGGTGCGCAATCAGCCATTTGTTCATCGCAAAAAGCCTTTTATCCTCTTCATTTTTGCAGGTAATTACAGGCTTTGGCCCGTTCGTCCCCCTAGGCAGCACGATCGCCACGCGGAAGGATGCCCCCTTCTTCCCGCTGCACGGCGCATAATGCATTGTCGTAGAATACAATTCCACCGCCGTATTTGCCGGAAGTAAGAATGCCTCTACCTTTGAGGAATCAATCGGTCCATCCGCCGCGTCTTTCAGTTTTGCCACAAGTAAAACCACATCGTCCGCTGCAATATTGATCTCACTATCCTTATGGTACTCCAGGCAGTTTAACTTCGTATTTGTGCCATTGCAGTAACCGATTTCAATCGGCATCCCGCCATAGCAGTTATCCTTTAGTTCCTTCGCCACGGCAAGCGCCTCAAGATTTACGTCCGAAGCAACATAGATCACATGATCCGGCGCGTCAGTCTTTTCTGTAAGAACAGAAATAAATTCCGTAAAATCAAAACCTTCCACTACGCGCCCATACTCCTTAAATGCCTCATCCTTTACATTCTGCAATTTCAAACCCATAATAATCCCCTCTTTCCGCGGAGTCCTCCGCAATTTTAAACTTCCAGCCATCTTTTGATACCGGACTTCGCCAAAGATTCATTCTTCCTTAGCATACCATTGGCGGAAGTTGGTCTTTAGGCATGCCCTAATTTTATCATACAAAAAACCGCACGACTTTTCAACTCAAATCGTGCGGTTTTTTGTGCAGAATTAGCGAACTGCACGGAACAACACTGCCCATTCTTTTTTCTTGCTATTTTTTATCGAATCCTAAAAAAGCCCTGTGATCCTTCCATCCTCATCCACATCAATACGTTCCGCCGCCGGAAGCTTTGGCAACCCCGGCATCGTCACAACCGTACCGGTAAGCGCCACAACAAATCCCGCGCCCGCCGACACATAGACCTCGCGGACATGAATCGTAAAACCGCTTGGCCTGCCAAGCTTTGTCGGGTCATCCGAAAGCGAGTACTGGTTCTTCGCCATACAGACCGGAAGATTCCCAAACCCCATCCCCGTCAGCTTTGCAAGCTGCTTTTCTGCTGCCGCGTCAAAGGTTACCTCGTTTGCACCGTAAATCTCCTTTGCCACCGTCCTGATCTTTTCCTTAAGCGGCATCTCATCAGGATAGAGCAACGCAAAATCCGACTTTTTCTCCTCAAGCGTCTTTAATACTTTCTCTGCTAATTCGATGCCGCCCGCACCGCCCTTTTCCCAGACCTCAGAAAGTGCAAATTCGCATCCATGCTCCTCACAGAACGCTTTTACATACGCAAGTTCCGCCTCCGTATCACTCACAAAGCGGTTTAAGGTCACAACGCATGGAACGCCGTACTTCCTAATGTTTTCTATATGCTTTTCTAGGTTGGCAATGCCCGCAGAAAGCGCGGTAAGGTTTTCTTTCGAAAGTTGCTCCTTCTCCACTCCGCCATTATATTTTAATGCGCGCACCGTCGCAACAAGAACAACCGCATCCGGCTTTAGTCCCGCCATACGGCATTTGATATCAAAAAATTTCTCCGCCCCAAGATCTGCCCCAAAACCCGCCTCCGTAATAACATAATCCGCAAGCTTTTGCGCTGTTTTCGTCGCGCGCACGGAATTACAGCCGTGCGCAATATTGGCAAACGGCCCACCATGCACGATCGCCGGGGTATTCTCAAGTGTTTGTACAAGGTTTGGCCTAATGGCATCCTTCAATAACGCCGCCATCGCGCCGACCGCTTTTAGATCTTTTGCCGTCACCGGCGCGCCGTCCTGATCATATGCTACGATAATCTTTGACAGGCGCGCTTTTAAATCCTGCATGTCCTCTGCCAGACACAAAATCGCCATAATCTCCGTCGCTACAGTGATCACAAAATGATCCTCCCTGACAACGCCGTCCATCCGGTTTCCCATACCAACCACAATATTACGCAGCGCCCTGTCGTTCATATCCTCACAGCGCTTAAAAACAATCTGTTTTGGGTCAATGCGCAGCGCATTTCCCTGCTGTAAATGGTTGTCAAGCATCGCCGAAAGCAGATTGTTCGCAGAAGTGATGGCGTGGAAATCACCTGTAAAATGCAGGTTTAAATCCTCCATTGGAACCACCTGCGCAAAGCCGCCCCCCGCAGCACCGCCCTTAATGCCAAAACAAGGGCCTAGGGAAGGCTCCCGCAGCGCGACCACCGCTTTTTTCCCAAGCTTTCCAAGTGCCTGGCCAAGCCCGATCGTTGTCGTTGTCTTTCCCTCGCCCGCCGGAGTCGGGTTGACTGCCGTCATCAGCACAAGTTTTCCGTCCGGTTTTTCCAACAGCTTTCCATATAGACTGTCCGCAAACTTTGCTTTATATTTCCCATAGTACTCCAAATCCTCCTCCGAAACGCCAAGCTTTGCGGCTACCTGTCCGATCGGCAGCATCTTTGCTTCCTGGGCGATTTCAATATCTGTCTTCATGACGGTTCTCCTCCTGAATCTGTGATATCCCGATTATACCAAAAAAGAATCCAGAAAGGAAGCCCTCTTATTATTTTATCTCTCTTTTATTGTCCATACTGTGTTCACATGCCACAACCTGACCCAGCCAGGATCTTTAGGCAAGACCAGATAACCTAACCGTTCACACTCATCTCCTTTTTTAACCGCTTCATAATCTTTTTTTCCAGCCTTGATATGTAGGACTGCGAGATGCCAAGCAAGTCGGCAACCTCCTTTTGCGTGCGCTCCCGCCCATCGTTCGTACCAATCCCAAAGCGAAGCTGGACAATGATCTTCTCCCGATCCTCTAACTTCTCAAGCGCCTTGTAGAGCTGCTTTTTATCCGCCTCGGCCTCAATGCTGCGGTAGATTCCGTCCTCCTCCGTCCCAAGGATATCCGAGAGCAGCAGTTCATTGCCGTCCCAATCCACATTTAACGGCTCATCAATCGAAACCTCCTGCTTAATCTTATTATTGCGCCGCAAATACATTAAAATCTCATTCTCAATACAGCGCGAAGCATAGGTGGCAAATTTTATCTTTTTTTCCGGGTTAAAGGTATTGATCGCTTTCATCAGCCCAATTGTCCCGATGGAAATCAAATCCTCCACCCCAACCCCTGTATTGTCAAATTTCTTTGCTATATAGACAACAAGGCGCAGGTTATGTTTTGCCAAAATCGTGCGCGCCGTCGCGTCCTCCGATGTCCCTAAGAGCAGCAGCACATCCGATTCCTGGCTTGCCGAAAGCGGCGCGGGCAGGATTTCCGCCCCTCCAATATAATGGATTTCCCCCCTTTTGCGGAACAACATTGCAAAAAGATTCGGCCTTAGGCGAACCTGGAATTTGTTTGCTAGAACAATCTTAAATAACATAATATTATCTTCCCTTTCTTTCTGAAATTTACCATTCATACATCAAAATCTGATCCGTCCCAACGTATCTTTTCAAGGAAAAAAATCCGGGTGCAGGATTACCTGATATGCATCCCCCCTCCCAGAAATTTCTGTATATGCCGCTGGAATGCCTGTAAGATGGATTTCTTCCTGCCCCCTTAAAATCACAAGTTCTTTTAGTTCAGCGCCCAAAAGCATCCCGTCAGAGTGGCCAATTGCCCGGTAAGGGATATAACGCGTCTTTTCCGGCGATTTTGCCAGAAATTCCTCAAGCACAGCCTTGTACTTTGGCGAAACCAAAAGAAGGACGGGCTTTTTGCCAAAAGGCTCATATAAACCATTTCCGGTATCAAGAAATCCACGGCAGCAGTAAGGAGCATCCCCATCCCCAATCAAAAAACGCACCTGATACACGGGGGTATTCACTGCTTCCCTGCGCGCCCTTGCTGCAAAAAGTATTACCCCAGCAATCAAAACAGTCAAAAGTGCCAGCAAAACAGCCGCCGGGACAATGCCCTGCCCCCCTGCACCAATCCTGTTTTTTATGGATGCACCAAAAAGGAATGAACCCACCCCATACAAC
>CAMWUU010000194.1 GCA_947177515.1 uncultured Lachnospiraceae bacterium | reverse complement strand
GGTTCCTGTTTTCCATTGTGCGGGCTGTGATCGTATTTGGGATCTGTTACGTGATCCTCTATCCGATCTTTGTAAAATTAAGCGTTTCTTTTATGAATGAAAAAGACCTTTACGATGCGACCGTAAAATATGTACCAAAGACCTTTACTCTGGAAAATTACCGTAAAGTAATTGAAGGGCTGGAATACGGAAAAAGTTTCTTAATTACCGCACTGATGTCGGGTGGTGTTGCCCTTTTGCAGCTTCTGATGTGTATGCTGACTGCTTACGGGTTTGCGAGGTTCCGTTTTCCTGGCAAGGGGATTCTCTTTGGGTGCGTGATTTTTACGCTGATTGTACCGCCGCAGATTCTGATGCTGCCAATGTATATGAACTTCCGTTTTTTTGATATCGCGGGGATTGTAGAGGCGATACGCGGGCAGAGCATCAATCTGCTAAACAGCGGTGCACCGGTTATCATCCAGGCACTCACCTGTACGGGATTTAAGAACGGCCTTTATATTTATATGCTGCGCCAGTTCTTTAAAGGGATCCCGAAGGAACTTGAGGAAGCCGCTTTTGTGGATGGCTGCGGGAAACTCAGAACATTTGTGCAGATTATGATGCCGGTAGCCGTACCGATGATGGTTACAGTATTCCTGTTCGGATTTGTATGGCAGTGGACGGACTCATTCTATACCGGGCTTTATATGCCTAGGATGGCACTTTTGTCCAACAAGTTAAGCTCCCTTGCCGCTACACTAAGCGCCAAGTACCAGGATATGGGTGGTTCAATGAATTTCGTAACACCGGGTTTTGCCTCGCTAATGAACAATACGGGCGTGCTGTTAGTGATCCTGCCGCTTGTTGTATTGTACTTAGCATGCCAGAAGCATTTCGTAGAAGGAATTGCGCGTTCCGGTATTGTGGGATAGTAAAGCATCTTGCTTTATTATAAACTATTTCTCAATAATTTTTTTATTGAAAAAGAAGGAGGATTTATTATGAAAAAGAAGTTTCTTGCACTGACACTGTCGGCAACCATGTTGATGTCCATGGCAGCCTGCGGCGGGGAACCTGCGGATGACCAGACTCCGACCCCGAAGCCGACTACTTCCGGTACTCAGGCAACCCCGGAGCCAACCAAGGCGGCGGAGGGGGATGACACACCGGATGCAACCCCAACCGAGGAAGTACCAACCCCAACCGAAGCACCAAGTTACGATTTTGGCGGCAGGACTGTGCGCATCGGTAGCTATTACGACATGACACCGGATCCAACCAAGGATTCATTTTCCAAGGCGTTTTCCGACCGCATCAAGTATGTGGAGGACAACTACAACTGCAAGATTGAGTTTGTCAATGTTGGTGACTACATGAGTTCCTATGTAACATCCGTGCTGGCGGGTGATCCATCCTGCGACATGGGCTATATGCTGACCTACAAGATGCTCCCAGCTTTGATTGAGGGCGGTATTCTCTACCCGATCAGCGACCTGAATGTGGTGGATTTCGACAAGCCTTGGTACTTAAAATCCTCTACGGAGGCATCAACCTACAAGGGTAAAGTATATGGCATGGGCATGGTAAATGCCGATGTGCAGTATGGTATTTTCTGGAACAAGACACTCTTTAAACAGTACAATCTCCCGGATCTTTATGAACTTTATGAGAACGGTGAGTGGACTTGGGAGAAATTTAAGGAAATCGCAATTGCGGGCAATGTGGATCTTGACGGCGATGGCGAGTACGATATCCATGGTTTCAACCAGAGAGAAAATTTAATCTGGAGTTTTATGTCTTCTAATGGTGCGGATGCGGTAAAGAAGACGGATGCTGGCGTGGAGCTTGCACTTGGCAGTAATGAAGCGCAGGAAGCATTACAGGCATATGCAGATTTCATGCAGAATGTTCCTCACTTAAAGGGGTGGCTCGGCGACTGGCAGAGCCAGATCTGGTCGTTCCGCGACGGTCAGTCGATGATGTGCTATGAGGCATGGTGGATTTCCTATGGCTACTTAAATCCGGATGCAAACGGCGAGGGTGGTATGCAGGATGAATGGGGCTTTGTCCCGTTCCCGAAGGGACCTTCCGCAACAGGTTATGCTTCTTATGGTAAGGAGGCTTCTCCGTGGGTAATGTTAAATGGTATCGATAACCCGGCGGAAGTTGCTACGATCATGGATCAGATTTACCGTATTTTTGGTGATGATGAAGAGGCTTATACGGACGCGGTTGAGGCGAAGTTTGAGTCCGAGGCACAGGATGGGACAGCAGTGGAAATTTGTCTTGAACTGATGCCAACGGTAAAGATCAGCCCGTTGATGGGTTTCACTTCCCTGAATGATCTTTTGAACAAGGAAGTATTTAGTTCGATCGAGAAGGGTGAAAACACTCCTCAGTCGGCACTTGAGGCATATCAGTCAGCACTTGACGCGATGATGGCGGATATCCAGAACCACGACTACAACCAGGATCTCTTAGATACCTATGTAAATCCTCCGGAAGAAGGGGAAGCAACGGAGTAAGCATCTTTTTGTAGGAATTGATAAGGGAAGGGCACAGGGGAAATCAGATAGGGAAACAAAAGCAGGGGGCAAGTAATTTGCCCCTTGCTTTTTATTTGCGGATGGGATATATTGATATCATATTATTATGGACTTCGTATATATCAAAAAACTGCGCCGGCGTTTTTGGTTTGTCGTGCAGGTTTGGAAGAAAATAAGTTTTTGTTATAAGGATATGGAAAAAAATGGAAGAAAAAAGAATAACGATCTACGATATTGCCGCGGAAGTGGGGGTTTCCGCATCCCTTGTATCAAGGGTAGTTTCCGGGAAGGGTTCCGTTTCGGATAAGACAAGGAAAAAAATACAGGATGTGATTGATAAGTATGATTTCCGTCCGAACGCAATGGCGCGCGGTTTACAGAAAAGCCGCACAAGGATGATCGGTTTTATGATCCCGCATATCGGGAACGAATATTTTTCCAATGTGTATTATGAATTTGAAAAACATGCGTCAGAAAATGGATTTATGACGATTTTATATAATGGGAAAAATGACCGCGGAACCGAGCAAAAAATTTTGCAGGTTTTTGATGAGATGCGTGTCGAAGCAGCGGTGATTATGGGGGGGAATGCGGATGCTGTTGCGATTAATACGGAATATGCGAGTGCGATAAACAGCCTGAACCGTCAGGTGCCATGTATTATATGTAGTGAGCAGGCGGAGAAATTCGGCTGTACTGGCGTACATATGGATACAAAAAAGAAAGCACAGCTTGTCGCGGAGCATTTGTATAACAAAGGTTACCGCACAGCGGGGATTTTGGGTGGGGCGGCAAGCGGGGACTGGTGCCGCTATCCAACCACCAGGATGTATGAGCAGTTTCTGTATTATGCCAAGGAATATGGTATCGAAGTGCGGACAGAATGGCTTCATGGGGTTTCCTATGATGAGTGGGACGGGGAAGAAGCAATGAAGAAGCTGCTCGAAAATAAAGAACTGCCCAGGGCGGTCTGCTGTATTAACGACCATGTAGCCTATGGGGCAGTGTTAGCGGCGCAGGATGCGGGGCTTAGCATCCCGCGTGATATCGCGGTGGTCGGCAGTGATAATGTGCGGATTGCAAGTATGGCGCGTCCGAGCCTGACTACGGTTGCCGTTGATTTTGAGCAGATGGGGCGGCTGATTTTTGAGAAGATTATGGAAAAGGGAAAACGGGATAAGCCGAGTCTGTATTTGATTGATCCGGTATTAATCGAGAGGGACAGCACATAAAATCCCGGTACTTTTATATTGGATGCAGGAACTGGGCAGTGAAGATCAGCGCTTTTGTACTGGGTGCGGGGACTTAACATAAAAATGGGAAAATATGGGTTTTGACCCGGGATGGGGTAAATAATATGTGGATTGCAGAAAACTGGAAGGATTATGAAGTACTTGATACTTCGGATGGTGAAAAACTGGAGCGATGGGGGGATTATGTACTGATACGCCCCGATCCCCAGATTATCTGGAAGAAGGAGAAAAAGGCCCAGGGCTGGAAAAATCCAAATGCGCATTACCACCGCAGCAGCAGGGGCGGCGGCGAGTGGGAATTTTTTGACTTGCCAAAGCAGTGGAAGATTTCCTATGGGGAGCTTAGCTTTAATTTGCAGCCTTTTTCCTTTAAACATACAGGGCTTTTCCCGGAACAGGCGGTCAATTGGGACTGGTTTTCACGGCTGATAAAACAGGAAGTTGCACGTCGTGGGGAAAAGGAGCCGGTCAGGGTATTAAATCTCTTTGCCTATACGGGCGGTGCAACTGTGGCGGCGGCAGCAGCGGGAGCCTTCGTGACACATGTGGATGCCGCAAAAGGCATGGTATCCTGGGCAAAGGAGAATGCCGCCGCTTCCGGACTGGCAAATGCACCCATCCGGTATATTGTGGATGACTGCCAGAAATTTGTGGAGCGGGAGATCCGCCGTGGAAACCGTTACGACGCAGTGATTATGGATCCGCCGTCCTATGGCAGGGGACCAAAAGGGGAGATCTGGAAGATTGAGGATAATATTCATGATTTTGTGAAACTGTGTACCGCGGTATTAAAAGAAATGCCATTGTTTTTCCTGCTCAATTCCTACACAACCGGACTGCAGCCGGCGGTATTAAAATACCTGCTGGATCTTGAACTGGGACGTTTTGGCGGGAAGGCACGGGCAGAAGAGATTGGACTTCCGGTAAGCGAAGACGGGCTGGTGCTTCCGTGCGGGGCATCCGGACGGTGGGAGGGGAGCCAGGCAGGAAAACCGTGAAAATGAGGGAGGAAGAGTATGATAATCGGAGTGGACTATTATCCGGAACATTGGGGGAAGGAATTCTGGATACCGGACGCAGACCTGATGCGAAAGACAGGTGTGGGGATTGTGCGTATGGCAGAGTTTGCGTGGAGCAGGCTTTCGCCCAAGGAGGGTGTCTATACATTTGAGTGGCTGGACGAGATTATCGGTATTTTCAGGGAAAGGGGAATCAAAGTGATTCTCGGGACACCGACAAACTGCCCGCCGCGCTGGTTTTGTGAGAAGTATCCGGATGCCATACCAGTGGGGCGGGACGCAAGACCTAACCCGATCGGGATTCGGGGGCACCGATGTTATAACCATCCGGATTTTCTGCGCCATGCGGGGGATATGATTGAGCGGATGACAAAGCGCTACGCAAAGGAAAAGACGGTGGTTGCGTGGCAGATTGACAATGAACTGGAAGCAAATTTTTGTTTTTGTAAAAGATGCACAGAAAAGTACCGTGCCTGGCTGAAAGAGAAATACGGGGATCTGGAGAGTATCAATAAGTTTTATGGGAATGAAGTATGGAGCGGGGAGTATTCCTCATGGGAACAAATCGATCCGCCGTTTGGCACATATCCTGCTGCATGGTTAAATCCTGCCTATATGCTTGATTTTAACCGCTTTGCCTCCGATGATATGATACAGTATGTGGATTTTCAGGCGAAGATCATCCGCAGGAACTGTCCGGAAGCTAAAATTACAACAAATGTCTGGTTCTGTGAGAATATGCCAGATTTTTATAAAACCTTTGCGGGGCTTGATTTTGTTTCCTTTGATAATTACCCGCCGACAAAGATTCCGGAGGATGCGGGGCAGTTTTATTCCCATGCATTCCATCTTGATTTGATGCGCGGAATAAAACGGCAGGGATTCTGCGTGATGGAGGAACTTTCCGGGGAACCCGGCTGCTGGTCGCCGATGGGGCGGATGCCGTATCCGGGGATGATTTCCGGGTATTCGCTGCAGGCCTTTGCCCATGGTGCGGATGCGGTGGTGCATTTTCGGTGGAGGACTGCGGTGTCCGGCGCGGAGATGTACTGGCACGGGCTGATCGACCATTCCAATGTGCCGGGCAGACGTTTTAAGGAATTTGAAGAACTTTGCCGGGTAGCGCGGGGGCT
This sequence comes from uncultured Lachnospiraceae bacterium, assembly GCA_947177515.1. Taxonomy (GTDB): domain Bacteria; phylum Bacillota; class Clostridia; order Lachnospirales; family Lachnospiraceae; genus RGIG4057. The sequence goes on along the minus strand of CAMWUU010000194.1, from coordinate 900 downwards.
TAAGGATATCGCCGGCACACAGATCCTCTCAGAGGTTGCCATTCTTTATTCGGCGGACAATGAGTATGCTTTTAAAATCCAGCCTCAGACCAATGGGATGTACTATCTTGGACAGATCAGGCTTTTTTACGAAGCACTTATGAAATATGGGCTGAATATTGATATTATCGGGGAACAGGAAGAACTTTCAGGTTACAAACTTATTGTTGCGCCGGAAATGTATGTAACAGATCCGGAGGTAGTAAAGAAGCTATATGCATTTGTAAAAAAGGGTGGCACACTGGTTTTAACTAACCGTAGTGGGGTAAAGAACAAGTATAATAATTGTATTATGGAACCCCTGCCAGCACCGTACCGTGAGCTTGTCGGGTGCTGTGTCCTAGAATATGACCCGGTTGGTTATGACCATGTGGCAGTAAGATTTGCAGATGGCAGCAATTACAGGGCAGGACAGTGGTGTGATATCCTAAAGCCCGAGGGGGAAGAAACGAAGGTGCTCGCCTGCTACAACAGCGAATTCTATAAAGGAAGCGCGGCAATTACTGAAAATAAATATGGGAGCGGTACGGCATATTATATAGGAACCGTCGGTGAGCAGGAAATGTATGTGCATCTTTTGGAGAAGATTTTGCAAGAATGTGGGATTGCATATATCGAGGGACTGCCGGATCATGTAGAGATTACCACACGGACGGGGAAGGATATTACGGCTCGTTTCCTATTTAACAATGCGGGGGAAGTGCGGCAGTTTATATTAGATGGCAAAGAAATAAGTTTGCAGCCGTTTGAGATGCGGATTGAGCGCAGTGATATAAAATAGGAAAAAAATTGGAAAAAAGATTCGGGTGCTGTTTTTCATTGGGTGATAGGATGGGCAAGTTCTGTCTCTTATCCACATCG
>CAMWUU010000193.1 GCA_947177515.1 uncultured Lachnospiraceae bacterium | reverse complement strand
GCTCCTGAAATCCCTTCCCTGCCCTGTTTCGCGGGGCTGCTGTTTTTAGTCCCGCATCCCCTCTCCACAGTGCACCTTTCACGGGAAGGCCTTTCTTCCGCCCTGCTCCTGAAATCCCTTCCCTGCCCTGTTTCGCGGGGCTGCTGTTTTTAGTCCCGCTAAAAACCTGTACAGCGCCTTTTACAGGCCAAGTTCTGCTGGCTCACTGATTTTACCGGTTACAGCGGAGGCCGCAGCCACTGCCGGGCTTGCAAGGTATACCTCCGATTCCACATGTCCCATACGCCCCACAAAGTTGCGGTTTGTTGTAGAAACTGCCCGCTCACCCGCAGCCAGAATCCCCATATGCCCACCAAGGCAAGGACCACAGGTCGGCGTACTTACAATACAGCCCGCCTCAATAAAAATCTTTAAAAGTCCTTCCTCCATCGCCTGCAAATAAACCGCCTGCGTAGCCGGGATCACAATAGCCCGCACCCCCTGCGCCACTTTCCTTCCTTTAAGAACCTTTGCCGCAACGCGCATATCACTGATGCGCCCGTTCGTACAGGAGCCGATCACTACCTGGTCAATTTTCACCTCACCGCTCTTTCCGACCGTCTTCGTATTCTCCGGTAAATGCGGGAAGGCCACCGTCGGCTCAAGGCTTGCAAGATCAATGGTGTAGGTTTCGTCATAAACCGCATCCGCATCCGCCTCAAATACCCGGTACGGCTTTGTGGAATGCTCTTTCATATAAGCAATGGTCAGCTCATCCACCGGGAAAATCCCATTCTTCGCCCCCGCTTCAATCGCCATATTTGCAACGGTAAAGCGATCGTCCATAGAAAGGCTTGCCACACCATCCCCCACAAATTCCATCGAGCGGTAAAGAGCACCATCCACACCGATCATCCCAATAATATGCAAGATCAGATCCTTTCCGGATACCCACGGCTTCATCTTCCCGGTCAGTATAAAGCGGATTGCGGATGGAACCTTAAACCATGCCTTCCCCGTAATCATACCCGCACCCATATCGGTACTGCCCACACCGGTTGAAAACGCACCAAGTGCGCCGTAGGTACAGGTGTGGGAATCCGCGCCGATACAAGTATCACCCGCTACAACCAGACCCTTTTCCGGAAGCAGGGCATGCTCGATCCCCATCTGTCCAACTTCAAAATAATTCGTAATCCCCTGCGCCTTTGCATATTCCCTTACACATTTACAATGCTCCGCCGACTTGATATCCTTATTTGGCGCAAAATGATCCGGTACAAGTGCAATTTTATCCTTGTCAAATACCTTCTTCTTATTTAGTTTTTCCACTTCGTGGATGGCAACAGGACCAGTAATATCATTGGCCAGCACCATATCAAGATCCGCCTCGATCAACTGTCCCGCCTCCACATAATCAAGCCCCGTATGCGCCGCAAGTATTTTCTGTGTCATTGTCATTCCCATTATTACCATTACCTCCGTTCTGAAAATCCCCTACCCAAGCATCGCCCTCATCAGGCTCATAAAAATCAGGAAAAATACCAGTCCCGCAAGGAAAAACCAGAGCGGGAACTTCTCTGTGGCCGGCCATGGCCGGTGCATTTTGGAATACTGGGTTTTCTTAAAAAAATACATAAAAAGCATCCACAAAATTGCAAAATATCCAAACAATTCCACATAGATCAAAATATTGACCACCAGGATACAAGCCTGCTGCGCCCCACTAAAAGCAGCCCCGGTTTCCTGTACCTGCGCAACAAAACCCGCCGCAATATTAAGTAGTAAGAAAAACAGGATGGTCAGGGCGCAATATACAAGGGAGGAAATTTTTATCAATTTTGCATAACTAAATTCTTTGCGCAATCTGCTCCCCCATTTCCGTTGTGCCAATCAGTTTGCCGCCTTCCGACATAATATCCACCGTGCGGTACCCTGCGTTTAATACCTCTGACACTGCTGCCTCCACAGCGCCCGCCTCCTGCACAAGATCAAAGGAATAGCGCAGCATCATCGCCGCCGAAAGGATGGTCGCAATCGGATTCGCCTTATCCTGCCCTGCAATATCCGGCGCGGAACCATGGCTTGGTTCATAAAGACCAAGTTTTCCCGATCCAAGGCTTGCAGAAGCGAGCATCCCAATCGAACCTGTTACCATACTTGCCTCGTCAGACAGGATATCGCCAAACATATTTTCCGTCAACACCACATCAAACTGCTTCGGGTCTTTCACAATCTGCATGGCCGCATTATCTACCAGCATATCACTAAGCACAACCTGTGGATATTCCTCTGCTGTTTCCGCCACTACTTGCCGCCAGAGCCTCGAAGTATCCAATACATTTGCCTTATCAACACTTACCACACGTTTGCCACGCTTCATCGCCACCTCAAACGCCCACCGCGCAATACGTCGGATTTCATTTTCATCGTAAGGCATTGTGTCAACGGCCTTGCGCACACTGCCCTCCGTAACCGTTTTCCGATCGCCAAAATATACTCCGCCCGTCAGTTCGCGCACAACAACAAAATCAAAACCGTCCCCAATGATCTCATCCTTCAACGGACAGGCACTCTTTAACTGCGGGAACAAAAGCGCGGGGCGCAAATTACAAAACAGCCCAAGCCCCTTGCGGATAGCCAAAAGCCCCGCCTCCGGCCTTTTATCCGGCGGCAGCTTGTACCACGAAGACTCCCCAACCTTACCACCAACCGCACCAAGCAACACAGAATCACTCGCCTTCGCTGCAGCAAGAGCTTCCTCGGTAAGTGGCACACCGGTCGCGTCAATGGATGCTCCCCCCATCAGAACCTTTGTGTAATGAAATCGATGCCCGTATTTTTTGCCGACTGCATCCAGCACCCTGCACGCCTCACGCACAATCTCCGGTCCAATCCCGTCCCCCGGGATCACTGCAATATTGTAATCCATCCCTGCCTCATTTCCCCCGCATACCCTGCGCCCAATCCCGGCAGCCGCGCAAAACACAGACCACCGCGGCTAACTTTTCCTTTGCACCGTTTACGGACAGCAGTTTTTCAGGATACCGGGCTGTTTTCTATTTTCTACTTGCCATTATAGCACATCCTCTGTTATAATTAAAATACATGTTATTCATATTTTATATAACTTTAAGGAATAGAAAGGCATACAATGGAAAACCAGACCTCCCTCTCCCATTACCAGATTTTTAATAAGGTGGCAGAAACAGGAAATATTTCCCTCGCCGCAAAGGAACTTTTTATCAGTCAGCCCGCCATCTCAAAGGCCGTCAAAAAGCTGGAGGCTGATTTGGCCGTTTCACTTTTTTCCCGCAGTTCGCGCGGTGTGCGGCTCACAGAAGAGGGCAAACTCCTGTATGAGTACACGCGCGAAGCGTTCCGCACACTTCATGCCGGTGAATCCGCACTACGTCAGTTTTCCCGCCTAGGTGTCGGGCATGTACGCATTGGCGTAAGCACCACACTGTGCAAATATCTGCTTCTTCCCTTCCTAAAAGAATTTGTTGCCAAGCATCCACACATCCGTTTCACCATCCAGTGCCAGTCTTCTTTCCAGACAATGGAACTTCTTAGGGAAGGGCGGGTGGATATCGGTCTGGTTGGCCGGTCAGAAAACATGCACAGCCTGAATTTCCTTCCCACCGGGCAGGTCGAAGACGTTTTCGTTACAACGGGTGCCTATCTTGAAAATATGACACTGCGGGAGGGGCGGCTTCCACAGGGCGAAGAACTTTTATACACTGGGAACCTGATGTTGCTGGATGAAAAAAACATTACCCGGCTGTATATTGACAATTACCTTGCCAGCCACCATATCCGCACCGGACAGATCCTTGAGGTCGGCAGCATGGATCTTTTAATTGAATTTGCGCGCACCGGTCTTGGCATTGCCTGCGCTATAAAGGAATTTATCCGGGAGGATCTAGAATCCGGCCATCTTTTTATCCTGCCGCTCTCCTACCCAGTCCCCAAAAGGGAAGTGGGTTTCTGCTTTGCAAAAAGCCACTGCCTGCCCGGGGCAGCCCAGCGATTCCTTGATTTTATTTTAGAAGCAGATCATACAGGGGCACAGACCAAAGGAGATTCCATATGCTGTTAAAAAACGGTTCCGTATTCGTTGATGGGAAATTCATCCCGGCAGACCTCCTAGTAACAGGGGGAAAAATTTCTGCCCTATGGACATACAAAGAAAAAACTGGCCAGAATTATCAGGGGGAAGAAACGATTGACTGCACCGGAAAAATGATCTGGCCTGGTTTATTTGACCTGCATACACATGGCTGCCTCGGATACGATTTCTCAAAATCAAATCCGGAAAAAATCCTGAAAATGTGTTCGTTTTATGCGGAACACGGCGTAACAAGCGTACTTGCAACCACAATGACAAACGAGGAAACACAATATGCACAGGCCATGTGCCATATCCGCCAAGCAATAAAGGAACAGGCTAGGGGCAGGGAAAGATCAATAGGGGCAAGAATCCAGGGCATCCATATGGAAGGTCCCTTCTTTAGTCCAGCCAAAAAAGGGGCACATAGTGAAAAATACCTTCGCCCCCTCTCCCAATCCTTACTAAACGAGTACCAAAAACTTAGCGGAAATGCCATCCGCCTGCTCGCCCTCGACCCTTCCCTCCCCGGCGCACCAGAATTTATACGGGACAATAAGGAGTTTCTTACCATTTCCATTGCCCATACTGACTGTGATTATGAAACAGCCATGACCGCTGCAAATGCTGGTGCTACTCATGTAACACATCTTTTTAATGCCATGCGTCCGCTGCTGCACCGCGCACCGGGGGTTGTTGGTGCAGCCTTTACCGCAGGGCTTAACGCGGAAATCATCTGTGACGGCATCCATGTACACCCCGCTGTCGTGGGTCTGGTATTTTCCGCAATGCCAGACCATATCCTCCTGATCTCCGATTCCATCAACCCCACCGGACTTCCCGACGGTAACTACGAGGCTGGCGGACTTCCTGTAAAAGTAAAAGATCACAGGGCATACCTTCCCGATGGCACACTTGCAGGTTCCACTATCACTCTTTATGATGCAGTAAAAAATGCCGTCCACTTCCATGTGCCATTAGAAAAAGCCCTCCTTGCGGCCACTGCCCTTCCTGCTAAGGCCATCGGACTTGAGGGAGAGGTTGGCAGCATCGCGTGCGGCCGGGATGCCGATTTATTAATTGTAAATGAAGGGCTGACCTTGGAAAAAGTGATGGTTGGCGGAAAATTCCTGGGGCATACAGAATGCAGGAATTAAGTTTCAAACTGAATTTACCTTCTGAACCTGTGACTTCCCCCCTTAAAAGACTTTCGAAAAAAAGAATCTTCAATTGAAGATTCTTTTTTTTTATGCTATACTAAGATAAAATTTACAATAACTTTCCATATCCACAGACACAAGCAGACACATGTAACTACATTTTATATTGGGAGGAATCCATGCATACCACCGAATCATCTGAAAACTACCTAGAAACCATATTGATTTTAAGCCGCCGGCTCCCGGTCGTGCGCTCCGTCGATATCGCGAATGAACTTGGGTTTAAAAAACCGAGTGTAAGTATCGCGATGAAAAATCTTAGGGAAAATCATTATATCACTGTAACGGATGCCGGTTTTATCTACCTTACCGAAAGCGGAAGGGCTATTGCAGAAATGATTTACGAGCGGCACGAACTGCTCTCCGTCTGGCTTATGAAACTGGGTGTCCCAGAAGAAACCGCTGTAGAGGATGCCTGCCGTATCGAGCATGTAATCAGCCCTGTAAGCTTTGAGGCAATCAAAAACCATGTTAAGGGGCAACTGCTTCCATAGCCGTACCTGGATACACATATGGGCATCCGCTTGCCTGCCCATACCCTAAGTTTCCCGTCCGCATTTTTATATTTTCCTTAAACCCCCCGTGTCATGGACGGATCCTTAATTGCTTTACAAATGCTATATGGAAGTAGTCCACAACCCGCAAAATTTAACTGCGCAGGCATAATTTCCATAACGGAAATACCTGCGTTTATGCCCTGCTTTGCCACAATGGGAAACCTCAAATTTCCCTGTTAGTTCGGGCACCATAGTAACATGACAATATTATGTTATGTTCAAAAACGACCAGTCAGAACCGGATAATCCGCCCCTGTCTGGCCGTTTTTTAATTCCTGTTTCCTTTTGCAAGCTCCCCCACACCTTCCTGTTTTTCTTCTTCCCATGAAAGGCCACTATTTTTCCCCTATTTTGTGGCCATAAGCAGGTCACACAGATAATTTACCAGTTCCTTCTTGTCCATCCCGAGCGAAACCGCCAGTTCCCCGTGCAATTTTTCCTCCGCCTGCTTTAAGAAGCGCTCGCTCGCCGCTGTCATTTTTTTGCCCTGCTCCTCACGGCTGCGGCGATCCTCCCAGAGCGTCTTAATCACGCGCACCCACTCACTGCAAAGCCCGGACGAAATAGCCTGTTTGCATTTCTCCTCAAGCTCTTTGCGGTCACCTGCCTTAATTGGCACAAGTTCCGGGATATCCATAATTAGCTGTTTTGCTTCCTCTTTAGTCAGTATGCTCCTGCATTTAAGTGCATCCCCGGATTCCACCGGGCTGTAAACGGTCGCATTGCTATCGTAGACCGGCTTCAAAATATAATATTCCTTCTTTTCTCCCGTCCCGGGTACATCCATCTGCGTAAACCCGGCCACGCGGCACACTCCGTTCTTACCATGCGAAACAAAATCTCCTTCTGCAAACATAGCCACTCTCCTATCTGTGCTCTTCTCCGTTTCCGTGTTCCTCATATTTATTTTATCAGACTTTTTATAATTTTGTAAGACTTTTTCTGGGTTTTCATAAAATTTCAGCATAATTGCTAATCCTTTCCAGTTTCGCATTGTGAATTTTCACTATAATCACAATAAGTTT
>CAMWUU010000192.1 GCA_947177515.1 uncultured Lachnospiraceae bacterium | reverse complement strand
GCAGCGTCTCTGCTTCTTATTTTTTCAATTGTAACACATGTATTGTAAACCTACAATCTTGTAATCGACTCATAGAATTTTTTCTTGACATTTCTCGTTTTTGATGATATGCTCATGCCTAGAGTTGGCGGAGTGATAAAATCCGAGCTTTCGGGCTTTGGCGATTGCCATTTAGGATTTGTCACCAAGAGGCCAACTCTTTTTTATCTACACAGGCTGTTTTTGAAAAGTTTGTGGCATTTTCTTGTTATTTTCTTCCACCTAGCTGTTTGGAAATGTCATCCAGACGCATTTGAATTTCTTTCTTCCGCTTAAATGCAAAAATTCCCAAAGATTGCAATTCACATTGCAACTGATCTCACTCTGCCTGAAGCTGTTGAATTTGTTGTTCACGTTTCCGTTGCTGCTCTTGTGCAATCCGAGCCTCAGCATCTAACCGCGCTTGTTGCTCTGCCATACGATTTGCTCTGCCGACCAAGCAGTAGACGGTTCGTGTATTGTCCTTGTGTTGCTCCAGTTTTCCTTGCTGAATTAACACTTCACAGTTAGACTGAATGTTTCTCGCTTCAAGTTTTTGCCTTGATAAAGCGGTTCGCAGTTCTCTGGCAGAGAGTTGATCGTCAGTGGATTCAAAATATTTCAGAATATGAATCCTGGTAGTTTCGTTATCCCTCTGCAGTTTTTCCGCTTCCTCTCGTCGTTGACGCTCTTCCTCCTGCCGCTGGCGTTCAGCCTCTTGCCTGGCTTTTTCCCTCTCTAACTCTTGTAAGTATTCTTCTTTTTCCTTCTTTTTTGCAGCCCTTTTGACGATATAACAGATACACTTAATAAGCCACTTCTTGTGCGCACGATCATAAATCTCCTGCAACATTGCTTTCTTATCAGGTGTTGCATACTGCATAGCACGAGTAAAATCCTTGAAAGATTGAATATTGATAACTAAATTGTCGATCTCAGCCACGTTTTCAAGCCGAAGCATCGAAAGGACTTTTCCAAGATAGGCTTGTCCATCATGAGGATTTTGGTCGAGTGCCCGTTCAAAATATTCATCTGCTTTCGCCCAATCTTTGTCCTCCAAAAATAGCATACCTCGTTCAGTGAGTGCGTTCTGAGACGTGGCAGCAGAACTAGGCATACCCGCATGCGTAATACTCCCTTTTCCCATGATTTTGTCGATTCCCCGCAACAGGTCTTGAATCGCCCCTACCTTACCCATATCTTGGGCCTGGAGCTTTGCAAACTCCTTGGGCATATCTAGGCATCAATGCCTTTATAGCAGGGAACGAGAGTCTTTTTCTGTCCCGCAGCGATCAACGCCAGGAAGCGGCTCCACTCGTTTTTCACCCATACGGCATTGAAACACTCGAAGTCCGTACCGAACGCCAGCATGACCTTGGCGGAGTTCAGTGCGGCGAATATGTAGGGTTCGTACTCCGTGCCCAGTTTGTCCTCCAAAGAAATGCGGGAGAAGAACACTCGATAACCTTTTTCGGTGAGCGAATCGTACACGTCCTGGGCAATCACGCTGTCGATGGTACGCCCACCGTTTTCGTCTGTCTCTTTGTAACAGATGAAAATATCGTAAGGTTCTTCTTTGCCAGAAACCTCCAAAATGCCTCGCCGGATATTTTCAATAGCTTTGGCCTCGTCCCGATAGAGCCGACGGGCGATGGCATCAGCGTTCTCACAAGCCTGGTCGAAATCTGTGTCATCCAAGATGCTATCAAAAGAAGAACGGTGACAGGTGGGGATTTTCTTCCCAGTGGCTGGATCATCCACATATTCAATGCCGTACCGGCACAGCACAAGCCCCCAGTACGCCTCCGCTTCCTCCGGGAAGTCGGCCACGATGGACTCGTAGACTCCCGCCGCTTTATCGAACTCGCAGGCCCGACGCAAACGGTCAGCGCGGGCGAACAAGGTCAGCTTTTTCTCATTGTCCTGATTGGGAATTGTCTGTCTGGAGCCGCAGTATTCGCACTCAGCGATGGTAGATTCCTCCACGATGTTCAAATCGCCGCCACACATTTTACATTTGATGATTGCCATTGTTGTATATTCCTCTCATAAAAACTTGATTTTTGATTGGAGTCAATATGTTTCAAATGCCTTGAGAAGCAAATCAGTCGGGCTGAATTGGAAATTCGATAACGAAATATTTTCTAGGATTATCCAGTGGAAATGCCCATTCGTTGATCTCATCCTCATCCGTCAATTCACATCGTTTCAGCAAATTTGTCCACACAATATTGAATAGTGTAAATGCTTTTTCAGTAATACGAACAACCTCGTCTATATTCACAACGTGCATACTATAATGCAGTAAATTTCCTTCCTGATGCAAGCGGCTAACATATGACCCGATTTCCGGAGTAATGCACATCGCCATTTGTGGTAGCTCGCCTGACACACCATATCGCTTGTCCACTGTATAACTATCAAACGTCATTAATACACCTTTGCGTAGATCACCCTTTTCTTCGCTTTTGGTACGGTGTTTTCCAAACGGGCATAACGCAACGGACATCCCATGTTTATATTGACAATAATCGAGATAATATTTTTTGTGAAATGCAATCAATTCCTGGAGATATTGTTGTATCAAAAGTACGGACTTCCTGTAGTAATCAAAAACTTCTTGATTTTCCCATGGATCGTCCAATGAAAAATACGGTAGCTTAAATTCCTGCATTATGTATTCGATTTCATCTGTTTTGAATTCCCATATGTACTTTTTTACTTTGGTTGCATTATAATTCACCACATTTTTAGCAAAATACGCAATATCACCAGAATTTCTCAAAAGCGAGAACAAGTCTTCTATTGATTGCTCTGCCTGAGATACTGCTTCAAACAACCATCCATTTCTTATCTCGTTATTTACAATGTCCGCTTGGTCTTCCGCTGACACATCTTCCAATTTATCAAAGGAAAGCTCATCTTCTAAATCACAGTAAAACTCATCAGCACTCAGTATTATTTTTCGCATGGACTTTACGGCGGCAACTCTCCAATACAGATATTGATTCGATCTAAACACCTTCATCTGCGCTTTTCCTGCTAAGTATCTTTCCATATCTCCGTAAACCAGCTTTTTATTCTCTCCCATGTCGTATACACCCCATTCTCTGCCATCGAACATAATTTCCGCTTTGTTATATACTAATCAATATTGTACGGCTCACTTGTTCATCTGTTTTTGCACAATCTCCATGTGCTGTAGGGAAAATTCAAGACACAGCATCATAAGTTCAGTTCTTGTATAACCTGTTGCAGCGGCAATGGTATCAAGTTCCTTGACCATATCGCGTGGCATCCTCATAGAAACAACCGTGGACTCGCCAGTATATTTTTTAGGTTCAATTTTTAATATTGGCATTTCCATATGAGTACCTCCATTTTGCTCTATTATAATACAAACGTAAACGGCGCACAAGGGGAAATCCAAAATATGTCGAAATTTTGATGAAGGATCCTTTGCTAAGTTACCAAACATACGGATGTCAGGCATTAGGAATAAAAAGCTGGTATCGACATGGAGGTTAGGCCACGTCGACACCAGCCTTTTGCACTACAGACTGCCAACTGATGATATTATAAGTTGAGATACTTCCTTATCACTATTAAGCCAAGGCATTCGGAGCCTTATAATTCTATACAGTTATTTCAAATGCAAATTCCGCTTACTGCCCCATCTGTGCTGCAACCTCAGCCGCAAAATCCTCGCTCTTCTTCTCAAGTCCCTCGCCCGTTTCAAAGCGTACAAAGCGCTTGATGGAGAAAGCAGCGTTATTTTCCTTTGCAACCTGTGCTACATACTGGCCAACATTTTGTTTGCCATCCTCAGCTTTTACATAAACCTGGTCAACAAGGCAGATTTCCTTCAGTTCCTTGTTCACACGGCCCGCGATCATACCCTCAATCACGTTTGCAGGCTTCTTTGACTCCTTCGGGTCATTCATAATCTGTGCACGGATAATCTCCTTCTCATGCTCAATAAAATCCGCACCGATCTCATCCTTGCTAACATACTTCGGATAAAGCGCTGCAATCTGCATTGCCACATTAGAAAGCGCCTCCTTGATGGAGTCGTTTACCACATCCGTTGCAGCTTCAACAATAACGCCAATCCTGCCGCCGCCGTGCGTGTAGGTCATAACACAGCCATTCTCTGCTGTCACCTTTGCAAACCTGCGGATATTTAAATTTTCACCGATGGTTGCTACCTTCTCAACCAGGGCTTCCTTTACGGTCTTTGTTGCATCAAACGGTGCCGCAAGCAGTGCGTCCACATCCGCATAATCGCCCGCTACAACAAGATCTGCTACCTGTCCCACAAAAGTCTGGAACTGCTCGTTCTTTGCTACGAAGTCGGTTTCAGAATTAACCTCAACCACCGCAGCCGCCTTATCGCCCTCGCAGGCAATCTTGCAGATCCCCTCCGCAGCAATGCGGTTAGCCTTTTTATCTGCTTTGGCCTGTCCGTTCTTCCTCAGAAACTCAACTGCCTCATCCATATTCCCGTCCGTCGCAACAAGTGCCTTCTTGCAGTCCATCATGCCCGCGCCGGTCATCTCCCTTAATTCTTTTACTAGCTTTGCCGATATATCAGCCATACGAATACCTCCATTCTTTTCATAATTACAATTATCTATAGGCTCTAAGCCTCCTCCTGCTCCCCGTCCGTTTCCTCTTCTGGGACATCACTCATGGAAACACCCTGGTTTGCCTCCATTACGGCATCCGCCATTTTAGCCACAATAAGTTTTACCGCACGGATGGCATCATCATTGCCAGGGATAACATAGTCAAGTTCCTCCGGGTCACAGTTCGTATCGGCAATACCAATCAACGGGATTCCCAATGTATGTGCTTCCTGTACGCAGATTCTCTCTTTCTTCGGGTCAACGACAAAGATTGCATCCGGGATGTTCTTCATTTCCTTGATACCGCCAAGGTTCTTCTCAAGCTTCTCCCACTCCTTCTTTAACGCGATAACTTCCTTCTTCGGAAGAACTTCAAAGGTACCGTCCTCCGCCATCTTCTCAATCGCCTTTAACCTTGCAACCCTGGACTGGATTGTCTTGAAGTTTGTGAGCATACCGCCCAGCCATCTCTCGTTTACATAGTACATACCGCAGCGCTCCGCCTCGGACTTAATGGAATCCTGTGCCTGCTTCTTTGTCCCGACAAACAGGATCTTGCCGCCGTTTGCGATAATATCCTTAATCGCATAATAGGCCTCGTCCACCTTGCCAACGGACTTTTGCAGGTCGATAATGTAGATGCCGTTTCTCTCAGTATAGATATATTCCGCCATCTTCGGGTTCCATCTTCTCGTCTGATGTCCGAAATGAACACCTGCTTCCAGTAACTGTTTCATTGAAATAACGCTCATGTCTTATTCCTCCATATTGGTTTTTCTACCATAGCCATGTCCGCCTGCATTTCCCACCGGGTTTTAAAAACTTCTTCGGCACCGGGAAACCGCTCATGGTTATGTGATTTCTATATCTGCCGCTGATATTTACGACTTTTAGATTCTACCACAGTTTTCCTTGTAATGCAAGTACTTTTTCTTATTTTCCTGTGACAATCCTGGCAATTTCCTCATATCCCGATCCTGCTGGAATCTCAAATATTCCTACTTTAAGATTCTCCGCATAGCCGTTTTGCATAAGATAGCGGTCAAAATCCGCCGCGTCTTCAACGAGTCCCGCCTTCTCTGCCTCAATGGCAAAGGTTTCCGAACCCATCCCGTTTGTTACTGAAATACGGATTGGGTCAGAAGGTGGCTGGGGCTGTCCGCCCATGGTCGGAAGCGCATCCGGTGCGGCAGGCTTTTTAGGCGGTGTTGGTACATCCTCCCCATTATCCAATCCATCGGGGGTGGGGGTTAAATCACTTTCATTTGGCTGTGTGGGATCTGGCTCATCCCCATCCTCCCCGTCTATGGAAGGTTCCCCTGTCGGGGAAGGAGTTCCGGTTAGTGCGGACAGATCAACCTCCGTATCCTCCTGCATAACCATCCCAAGCGCCCTTGCCCGCGCCATAATTTCATCATCCGTCATATTCCCTTTATGTGGTATAATAATTGCAGAATAAACGATGACGGCGAGAATCAATCCAACACCGACACCGCGCAAGTAATATTTAAATCTCAAGATTTTCCCTCTCACTTCTTTGCGTATAAATCGATAATAAGCTTAACTTCTCCCTGCCCCATTGCGAGTTTTTTTGATATATCCTTAACGGACATATTTTCCCGGTAAAGGGCAAGCACCTGTTCCTGCCTATCTGCTAGGGATGCGGCAGCTTCCTGTTCCTTTTGATCCACTCCACCATCCTCCCCTGTTTTATCCTCCGGTGCTTTTACAAGTGCCTCCGCCTGGGTATGCGTAAGTTTTTGGGCATCTTTTCCCACCTTTTGTTCCTTTTTATCTGCTAAATCCTCCTGCAGCACCTCTGTAACCTTTTCGGCTTGTCCTCCCTTAGCTACCTCTTTAGCCATCTGTTTTGCACCTGCCTGTTTTGCTGCATTCCGGCTTGCCACACGGGCTTTTGCCTGTTTCAACTCCTCTAGGCGGTCAAAAAGCTCCCTGTTCTCCCTTCTAGTCTGCTCCATTTTATTCATGGTAGATTTCATCTCATCCTCTTTTTTTTGGAGCATATCATACAAAAACACAACGGACTGATTATTATTTTCTATTCTTGCAAGCACCTGACCCGCATACTCATCCACCGCCATAATCTTGTCATTTGAAATTTCGGAAAGTTTTTCCTTTACATCATCAAGCGCCGCACCACACTCCTGTGACAGCAAATCTTTCAGCCGGTCGCGCACCTCTCCTTCATGTAAGACTGCTGCCTCTTTGATCTTGCGGATCTCCGCATCCGTATCCACTTCTTCCCCGGCTGTTTTTTTTGCTGTCTGTTATAAACATAAACGGGCCCCCGC
>CAMWUU010000191.1 GCA_947177515.1 uncultured Lachnospiraceae bacterium | reverse complement strand
GGACTTTTAAAACAGACTGGAATTTATTTTTTGATTATTTCGGTAATCATGATGCCGACCGCCTATGTCACATACTGGATGGAACATAGTTTAAAAGGTGTTTTCAACTATTTTGTAATTTTCGTTTTGATTTTCGCCATTGTATGGGTGGTACAGTATATCAGGGCGAAACAGAATGTCAAAAAAATAAATGAAACTTTAAATCGCCGGCGGGACAATGGAAATTTTTAACCTTTTGCGGCAAGAAAATGGTGTCCGTTTTGAGCTGACAAGATAAGAGAACTATGATATAATATAATCCGTAAAAAAGCAGGGATGCAACCAGTTTATGTATGCCGCCGACTATGTGTAATACCATAGCGGCGGCTTTTGATGTTAGGGCTTTTATGCATTGATTTCAAAAAAAGGAGGAATATAACAGGATGATGATCTGGTTTATCCCTGATACAAAAAAGAAAAATGGAATATGGTATAGGTCAAAATTTTGTGATTGCAAATCCATAGGGTATTATGGTATGATAAGAGGGGAGTTTTCAGATTTTAATACGCGGAGGCTTGGAATGAGGATATATTTGGTTCGGCACGCAAGGCAGTGCAGCCCGCTTTGCAATGTAAATGTGGAACTGGCACCGGAAGGGATAGAGCAGGCAGAACGATTGGCCGTCCGCATGAAAACGTGGAATTTTGTGGACACCATCTACTCAAGTGCGCTTTTGCGTGCGGTTCAGACAGCAAAAATCCTAGGTGGGACATTGGGGATAAAGCCGCAGCCCGGCGATGCGGCGGTGAACGAAATTGAATTTGGCGAACTGACAGGGCTTTCCGATCGCGAGATCGAGATGCGCTATGGGGCGTTTATGGAGCAGCGCAGGGCGCTTTTAGCCGATCTTGCCTTCCCAGGCGGCGAGTGCGGCGCGGATGTGTTTGCGAGGGCGTACCCGTTTTTACAAAAAGTTGCAAAAAGCGGGCAGGAACATGCAGTGATTGTTACGCATGGGGGAACCATACGCGCCATCTTAGCGGGAGTGCTGCATATGGAGCAACGCTACCGCCTAGCACTTACAAAGACGTTGGAAAATACAAGTGTGACAATTCTTGAGTACAACAGGGAGAGAAACTGGTTTACGGTCGAAACAGTAAACGATTACGCGCACCTTGCAGGACATCCCGAACTGCTGCGCTCAGCAATCAAACGTTAATCGGGAATGCAGCGCCTGGTAGAATTTATGGGAGCAAAGCGGACAGAAATTCTACTGCGGGAAATTGCGGAACTAATAATAGGAGGAAAACAGGTATGGAATATCGGAAAATGGAAAATCTTGGAATTTCAACTTCGTTACTTGGCTTTGGCTGTATGCGTTTTCCGACCACAGCGGACGGGGAAATAAACGAAGAGCGGGCGGAAAAAATGCTTGATGACGCACTTGCGGCAGGGGTAAACTATATCGATACGGCATATCCGTATCACGGCGGAAAAAGTGAGCCATTTGTCGGCAAAGTGTTAAAAAAACATCCAAGACACAGTTTCTATTTGGCTACCAAACTCCCGGCGTGGCTGGTAAACAGCGTGGAAGATGCACAGAGGATCTTTAATGAGCAGCTTGACCGTCTTCAGACCGATTACATCGACTTTTATCTGCTCCATGCAATGAATAAAGGGCGCTATGATGATATGGTTCGTCTTGGTATTGTGGAGTGGGGTGAGAAGAAAAAAGCCGAGGGGAAAATCAAGTACTTCGGGTTCTCCTTCCATGACGGATACGAAGCATTTGAACATATCTTAACGGCGCGGAAATGGGATTTCTGCCAGATTCAGCTCAACTATATGGACACGGAAGTACAGGCGGGGTTAAAAGGCTATGAGCTTACTGAAAAACTTGGTGTACCGCTTGTTATTATGGAGCCGGTCAAAGGCGGATCGCTCACCACCTTTGCAGATGATATTGCAAATATGTTTAAGGGGAAGCGGGCGGATGCGTCGCTTGCTTCATGGGCGCTGCGCTATGTGGGGACAATGCCAAATGTCAAAGTTATATTAAGCGGTATGTCTACAAAAGAACAGGTAGCGGACAACCTGAAAACCTTTGATAAATTCGAGCCGTTATCCGAAGAAGAGCAGCAACTCGTAAAAGATGTTGTGGCAGCGGTAAAGGCGCGTGTAAAGAATGGCTGTACGAATTGCCGCTATTGTATGCCATGTCCGTTCGGTGTGGATATCCCGCGCAATTTTGCGATCTGGAATAATTATTCCATGTATGGCAATGCGGGTGGCGCGATCTTTAATTACTATCATGAAATGAAGGCAGGAAGCCGTGCAGACCAATGTAAAAAATGTGGCGCATGTGAGAAAGCCTGCCCGCAGGCGATACCGATCCGCGATAACCTAGCGCAGGTACATAGCTGCATGGAAGGACTGAAATAAAGTATTTAAAAAAACAAAACAGGGAAGGAAATAAGGTTTTGTGCTGCGCCAGAACCAGGGCTATAAGCTGTTCCTAAAATAAGCCGCAGCAGGAGGAACAATATGAGTGAAGACAGATACGTAAGCCCGTTGTCGGAGCGTTACGCGAGCCGGGAGATGCAGTATATTTTCTCGCCGGACATGAAATTTAAAACCTGGCGCAGGCTCTGGATCGCGCTTGCGGAGGCGGAGCATGAACTGGGTCTGCCGGTGACAAAGGAGCAGGTGGAAGAATTAAAGGCACATAAGGACGATATCAATTATGAGGTGGCAAAAGAGCGCGAGAAGCTGGTGCGCCATGATGTTATGTCCCATGTGTACGCTTACGGGGTACAGTGTCCAAACGCAAAGGGAATTATCCACCTTGGTGCAACTTCATGCTATGTCGGTGATAATACGGATATTATTGTAATGACACAGGGGCTGAAGCTGGTGAAAAAAAAGCTGCTTAATGTGATGGACGGACTGGCAAAATTCGCATTAAAATACAGGGCGCTCCCGACACTTGCATTCACGCATTTCCAGCCGGCGCAGCCGACAACGGTGGGCAAGCGCGCCTGTCTTTGGCTGCAGGAACTAAAACTGGATTACGACGATCTATGTTATCTGATTGACTCCATGCGGCTGCTCGGATCAAAGGGAACCACCGGCACGCAGGCAAGTTTTCTTGAGTTGTTTGAGGGTGACCATGAAAAAATCAAGAAGCTTGACCGGATGATTGCAGAAAAAATGGGTTTTGCCTCCTGCTATGCGGTATCCGGCCAGACATATTCCAGGAAGGTGGACACAAGAGTAATCAATGTACTTGCAGGGATTGCAGCAAGCGCGCACAAGTTTTCCAATGACATCCGCCTGCTTCAACATTTAAAGGAGATTGAAGAACCGTTTGAAAAGAATCAGATTGGTTCCTCTGCGATGGCGTATAAGCGCAACCCAATGCGCAGTGAGCGCATTGCTTCCCTTGCCCGCTATGTGATGGTGGATACCTTAAATCCATCCGTTACTTCAGCGACACAATGGTTCGAGCGCACATTAGACGACTCTGCGAACAAGCGCCTTTCCGTGCCAGAAGCATTTCTTGCGGTGGATGGTATTCTTGATCTATATCTGAATGTGGTGGACGGGCTTGTGGTGTACGAGAAGGTGATCGAAAAGCATCTGATGGCAGAGCTGCCGTTTATGGCGACCGAAAATATAATGATGGATGCGGTCAAGGCAGGCGGCGACCGCCAGGAACTGCACGAGAAAATCCGCGCCCTTTCGATGGAAGCGGGACGGAATGTGAAGGAACGGGGGCTTGAGAATAATTTGCTTGAACTGATTGCCGCAGATCCGGCCTTTAATTTAAGTCTTGAAAAATTAAAAGAAGCGATGGAACCGGCGAAATATACTGGGCGCGCAAAAGAACAGACCGAGGAGTTTATCGCGGAGGTAATAAAGCCGGTTCTTGATGAAAACAGGGATCTGCTTGGGATGACGGCGGAGATCATGGTGTAAATGGTGAATCTTGAGTATTACCGGATTTTTTATGAGGTGGCGCGGGCGGGGAGTATCACCGCTGCGGCGGAGAAGCTTTGCATCTCCCAGCCCGCGGTCAGCCAGACCATAAGGCAGCTAGAGGAGGGACTGGGAAGTCCGCTGTTTGTACGTGCATCTAAAGGAGTGCGTCTTAGGGCGGAGGGAGAAGTCCTTTTTTCCTATGTGGAAAAAGGACTTGGCACGCTGCTTGCCGGGGAGGAGGCATTCCGCAGTATGATTAGCCTTGAGCAGGGGGAAGTCAGGATTGGAGCCAGTGATATGACCCTGCGTTTCTATCTGCTGCCTTATCTTGAAGACTTCCATGCAAAATATCCGAGTATCCGGGTGCAGGTGACAAACGGTCCGACACCGGAAACCATGCGTTTGTTAAAGGAGGGAAGGATTGACTTTGGGATTGTCAGTTCTCCAGTTCTTGATGGGGATTTTGCAGTCAGGCCTGTGCGGAAACTGAAAGATACCTTTGTGGCAGGAAACAGGTTCAGCCATCTTCGCGGGAAGAAACTACCTTTCGCGCTGTTAAATAACCTGCCCGTAATCTGCCTTGAGCAAAATACCAGCACCAGGGCATGTGTGGATCGCTATCTTCTTGAGCAGGGGGTGGGTCTTAAGCCTGAATTTGAGTTAGCGACCAGCGATATGATCGTGCAGTTTGTGCTTAGGAATCTAGGAATCGGTCTTGTTGTAAAGGATTTTGCCGAGGAATATGTGAGTGCAGGAAAGTTGTTCTATTTGGAATTTGAGCGGGAACTTCCTGAGCGGGAATTCTGTATTGTGACGCGGAAAAAGCGGGTAATGTCACGGGCGGCGGAAGCACTTCTTGATATGCTTGGGTGTGTCTAAGAGAGGTATGTTTTTGGAAAAGAGAATTTTTTTGACATACTGTCCGTGAAAATATCAACATAGCGGGAAATATGTTGTATAATGTAAGGATGGATGCCCGGATAAGGAGGGTGTAAATGGAAAAAAAGTTGATTGGTGAAGACAGTGCCGTGCAAGCTATAAAACAAAAGTGTATTTCCGGCGGAATGGAGAATGCTAATGAATAAACAGAAAAGTAAATGCAAGAAGGGGAGGGTGTCGTTCCTGCATCTTTGCATTTTGCTGGTTTTTTGTATTTTGGCAGTAATTGTGGGTGCAGTATCACAAAAAATATCCAAAAAGATGTCGGAGGCTGCCATCCAGAGTGTGAGTGAGAGCCTGGATTTGATCCAGTGTACCATCGAGGCGATCCTGCGGAGTGAAACGGAGTTCCAGACATTAATCGCAAAGGAAATTGCGAGAGCCAAAGATCCTAAAGAATATATCAGCACTTATGGAAAAAACCGGATGATGGCGAGGTTGTCGCTAATCCTCTTAGGGGAAACGGAAGGCGTATCAAGTAATGGGGAGCTGTTTACCGAGGAGGGGCTTGACTTTTCTGCGGGTGGAACGATTGAAGGACTGCCGGTATCCAAATCCTATGTAAACTATATGGGAGCCTGGTCTTACACAATAAAATGTCCGGTTGAGCGGGATGGAGTAGAAATCGGGACACTCTATGCCGAGTATATTTATGATGCGATTGACAAATCCCTTCCGAACGGGTTCTACAATAAGGAAGCGACCCTGTATATTATGGATGCCGAGAGTGAGCGCTTTGTCTTAAAGCCCAAAGGGATGGGGCAGCGGGACGCGGGGCATCTGAACCTGGATGATTTTTACCGGGCGAATAAGATACAGGATGAGAAGATTAAAGCAGAGATTGCAGAATGCCTAAAAAAAGGAGAAAATGTCCTATTTTATCATAGTATCCAGAAAGAACAGGCACTCAATTATATGTGGCCGGTCAATGGCGGAACCATTTTTCTTGTGGGCTATGTACCCGTTGAGGCGATCCAGAGGGAAGGAAAGACAGTTAACCAGAATATTTTGATCGTAGTGGCTTCCATGCTGACAGCATTCCTTTTGTGTATAACCCTGTATTATCTTAACTACAGGCAGCAGGAGCGGATCCGCAAGGAAAGGGAGGAAGAACGCAAAATTCATAACGCGCAGTTATCGGAAGCCCTGAAAGCAGCCCAGATCGCCAGCGAATCAAAAACCATGTTTCTTTCCAATATGTCCCACGATATCCGCACTCCAATGAACGCAGTTCTTGGATTTACAACACTTTTGACCAGGGATGCGGAGAACCCTGCCAAAGTAAGAGAATATACAAAGAAGATTATGGCCTCCGGCCAGCATTTGATCAGCCTTATCAATGATGTTTTGGATGTGTCCAAAATTGAGAGCGGGAAGGTTGTGCTGAACTATGAGAAATTTGCGCTTAATGATGTGGTTTCTTCCGTGGAGGCGATTATCCAGCCAATGGCAAAGGCAAAGGGACAGGAATTCTATTTGGAGGTTACGGGAATCCGGCATGAGTATCTGATAGGGGACGAAACCAGAATCAATCAGATTCTTATCAATCTTCTCTCAAATGCCGTGAAATACACCCCGGAGTGTGGACATATCTGGCTTCGCATAATGGGGCTTGGCCAGTATTCCAGCCAGTATGAGCGTATCCGGATCGAGGTGGAGGATGACGGTTACGGAATGACGCAAGAATATTTAAAAACTATATTTGATGCTTTTACCAGGGCGGAGAACAGCACGACAAACAAGGTTCAGGGAACCGGACTTGGCATGGCCATTACAAAGAGCATCGTGGAGCTGATGGGCGGAAATATTGAGGTGTCCAGCGAGGTGGGAAAAGGTTCCCTCTTTCAGGTAAATCTGGAACTGCGCATCCTTAAGGAGCAGACAGACTGGCAGTTCTTAAAAGAGCGGGGCATCACCCATATCCTGCTTGTGGGCGGGGATGCGCAGGATCGGGAAAATATCCATGCCCTTATGGAGGAAAATGTCCAGCTTGTGGCTGCTGCTGATATAGAGGAGGCAATGACCCTGATACAGGCGGATGGTGGAGGGTGCCAGGTTGTCCTCTTGGATTGGGAAGCCTGCGGATTATTGGCAGTTAAAAAACTGCGGGAGGTACTTGCTTACAATATACCTATCTTTCTTC
>CAMWUU010000190.1 GCA_947177515.1 uncultured Lachnospiraceae bacterium | reverse complement strand
TCGTAAAGCCACTCCGACAGAACGTAATTATCCCTTAACCTAACTGTAAATCCATAGGCATAGCACTTTTCTTCAATAGTCAACTCATATTCAAAATACGTTGGATGATCCGCATTTATTGCTTTATTTTTACAGAATTTGTCAGAATAATCCATCCTATCCAATGTATTTAAAATAATTTTTTTCCCCGTATCAATCGCCCGGATTAAATTAGACTTTCCTGATGCATTCGCTCCATAGATAGATGAAAATTTTAATACCTTTCGTTCCTGGCAACGGATCACTCTCTCACTATGTTGTTCCGACCTTCCAGCATAAAGATGGTACTCCGTAGGGATAATTGCCCCTTTTTCATCTAATTTATATCCAAACGACAAAAAATTTGCCACGGAAAATCTCATCAGCATAATCGTCTACCTCACGCTTTTTTCTCTATTTTCTTCACTCTTACAGATTATATACTATTATAAAGAGTTTTTTTCCTTATGACAAGAGATTTTTTCACTTTTTTATATATCATTCCCCTTTCTGGCATAACTGTAAATCTACAATAAAATCCACAATCTATATCTTAATTTTCCGCATTCTACAAGCCATATATTGTATACAGCTTTTATATACCGAAAAATTCCTCCCTCATCCTCTTATAGCAAGCCCCATTATCTTTTAAGGCATCCTCCCAGCAAAACAACCTTGACAAAGTGGCTCCCCCCGCCGCCTACGCTACACTTAGGGGCAGGGGGAGCCTTGCCCATTAGGTTAAATATGGAAAATCTTTCTAAGGGTTTTATCCGTTTGCAATACTTCTTTTGCCTTCTTTTGATACTGCTCCTCATGCAGATAGGTATACCGGAACGGCTTGATGGACGGTGCCATATCAATTGCCCTGATATAATCCTCTACATCAAGATTTAATGTTTCCACGTAATCAAAAAATCCCGTATCTGACAAAACTGTATGAACCCGTTTATAACGGTGATCCTGCACCACACTCATCAGATAGGTTGCAATCCCAACCTGCACCCCATGAAGCTGTGGATTTTCAAGCATCTTATCTAACGCATGGGAAATCAGGTGCTCGCTGCCGCTAGTTGGCGCGCTGCTGCCTGCAATCTCATTAGCAATGCCACTCATGGCAAGCGAATCCATTAACTCCTTTAAAAATAAAGTTTCCTTAATATCAGAAAACGGTGTGCGCACAAAGCTGTTAACCGCCTTTTTCGCGATCATCATCGCAAAATCGTCCACTTTTGACGCGCCATGTGCCTCCTCAAACAGCCAGTCATAGAGTGCGGTGATCTTAGATATCATATCCCCGATACCAGAGTACAAAAAGCGCTCTGGTGCGCTCTTGATTACCTGTGAGTCCACAATAATCCCATAAGCAATCCGGGCAGGGACGGACTTGCGCCTCCCGTTCACCAGCAAAGAAGCACTAGCACTTGAAAAACCATCGCTTGAGGAGGAGGTTGGAACACTAATAAATGGGATTTTTTGTAAAAACCCAACATATTTTGCCACATCAATTACCTTTCCTCCACCAAGTCCGATAACTGCCTGCGTTTTGTTCGGCAGGTTAAACGCCAGCTCTGTAATCTCCTCCAGACGCACCGTATCAATCTCCCGGTATTCCAATACCTCAATCTCAGCCGTGTGCAGGGATTCCATCACGGTACTGCCAAACATATCAATCAGCCCATTCCCAAAATAAATCACCACTTTGTTTAACTGATGTTTTTTAAGATATGCCCCAATCTTTGCCAGCGCGCCATCCTCCACTTTGAGGAAGGCTGGGATTGCAATGTAATTTTGCTGTTTATCACCCATTTCTAAGTACCTCCTTGGCTCCTTACATATTTTTGAAGTCCCCGCCCAAAATCGGGAACCTGCTGCATTTTTTGGATACCGCTATATAATTTTTCTGTAATACTGCCATACAATCTTCCACCAAAACCCATTATTACGATATCCCCTCCATTTTATCCGCAGAATCCCATATTGTCAACCCAGCACTCAAAAATGCTAAAAACGGATATCCCGCTTCCATCCGCCATTCCTATTCTGAGTACAGTCAATCTCCGCCCACATCGGCAAAAAATCGTAAGAATTTCCTCTGTTGCGCGAATTTTCCCGATATGGTATAATATCGCCAGATATTATACCTGCGCCGGTTCACTTCCAACCAAGGAAACCGCACAAAAGTGCAGAGAAAAATTTCTATGGAAAATTATGTTTGTTCCTATCCAGCGGTTCCTCCCTAGAGGCACCATGTTCGGAAGACATGGTAGTTAGTTCCTATGGAGCGGTTCCTCCCCTGAAGATCGGAAGACATAGTGTAATATGCACGAAGGTAAAACTAGCGCAAAGCCTTCCTAAAGACATGGTATAAGATTGCCCAAACATGGTATAATTTTCTTTACAGGCCATGTAGTATTTAACAGCGCAGATTTTTATGCGCAGAAAAGAGGTTTATTTTGCATCAAATCCAGAAAAACAAAAAGAAACATGCCCTTTTTACCGCGGGGCTTTTAGCTCTTTCCCTACTCGCAGGCTGCGGCGGCAAAGGTTCCCTCTCGAAACCCGTTGCGGGCGATGACGCGGCTCCGGTTTTCAACCAGATGTTGTTAAACGACTACCAAAAGCTGCTTGAAACCGGTGTCCCGACAAGTGTCACCGCGACAGAGGCCAGGACCTTCGGGTTCCGTACTGCCCTTATGGTAAATGATATGGTACAGGAAGGGGGATTTTCCCGCAGCAATCCAATTACCTTTAATAATGGTTCCTCCTATACCTCCCTTCCCGGCGTGGTTACCTTCCGCGGCAACAATTACCGCTCCAGTGCCGTTTATGGTATTGCCAATGTCCTAGAACGGAAATTTGACTCAAAGAATTCCTGGTCCATCAAAACGGGGAAACTTAAAAAAACGGTTAAGAAGGGCTATTGGACCGGGAGCTGCTGGACCGGACAGCCGCTTATCGTGCGCTGGGATGAGGCTACCAAACAGGCAATGAATATTTATACAAAGAAAAAGTCCAAGGCAAACCTGACAGAGGTGATTTATGCGACTGCGGATGGGCGCATTTATTTTCTGGATCTGGAAGACGGCACCAAAACGCGTGACACTATCTCACTCGGTTTCCCAATCAAAGGCACGGGCAGTATCTACCCGGATGGCACGCCACTTTACTTTGTCGGGGCGGGCGATTCGATGGGAAGCGAATGTGCGCGCACCTTTGTTATCAACCTGTTAACCGGACATGTGATCTACGAATATGGCTACGACGATGTATTTTCCGAGCGCACGGACAACGACAATTTCACGGCGTTTGACTCCTCCCCGCTGATTGACGTGGAAACGGATACACTGATCCAACCGGGTGAAAACGGAATTTTGTATATCACACACCTCAATACCTTCTATGACGGCAAGACGGTTACCATCCACCCGGATGAGGTGATTAAATGGCGCTACACTACTGACCGTTCCCGTGCACAGGAGGACACTTACTGGCTCGGCATGGAATCCTCCGCCGTTGTCTGGAAAGGCTACCTTTATGTGGCAGATAATTGCGGCGACTTAATCTGTCTTGACTTAAACACGATGGAAGTTGTCTGGGTTGCAAATACACTGGACGACACCAATTGCTCCCCGGTACTAGAAGAAGATCCCGAAACTGGAACAGCCTATATTTATCTTTCGACCTCCCTGCACTGGACGCAGGATGACACGGCACGCGGCGATATCCCAATCTACAAATTTAATGCGGCGACCGGGGAAGTAATCTGGCAGCGCACCTATCCCTGCTACACGGTTTCCGGCGTTTCCGGCGGTGTTCAATCCACCGCACTTTTAGGCGAAAACAAGCTTTCCGGGCTTGTATATTTTACAGTAGCACGCACCGGCAGCGAGAAAAAGGGCAAGATTGTTGCCCTAAGCAAACGAACCGGCGGCGAGGTCTGGAGCTGTGAAATGTCCGACTATACCTGGTCAAGCCCGATTGCTTTGTATGACAAGGATGGCAATGGATATGTAATCGTTTGCGATTCCACGGGCAACATGTATATGATTGACGGCCTGACAGGAGAACTTTATGATACAACGAACCTCGGCGGTAATATTGAAGCTTCGCCGGCAGCTTTTGAGAATATGATTGTGGTCGGTACAAGGGGGAAAAAGATTTATGGGATTGCTGTAAAATAAGCAACCATAAAAAACCGGAACCTATCTCCCATATATTTCCAGCCCATTTCGTTTTACATTATCCAATTCGTACACATGACTGCGATTTCCCAAAAAAACAACCGCACCTCCATATGGAGGTGCGGTTATTTTTTCTCTTTATTATTCCTTAATCATAAAAATCATCCCTGTTCGGCCTCTCACTCCCCCTGCGGTGATAACGCATGGTTTCCTCGCTGCAGCGCTTCATCAGCTTTTTCGCAGCAAGAGCATCCTTATTCATAAAGCGCACATCACTGCCAAAACGAACTTCAATCAGGCGCACATCCGAATTATCGTATACTTCACCCTTGCCAAAATACTTGTGGATAACAAGATCATGCTCCCTTAAATCTTCAATTTCAGCACGCAGCGCCCTGCGCTCTTCATTCTCCTTTGCCGCGTTGGCCTTGATTTCCTCGGCACCTCCCTGGTCAAGGTAAGCGTAATCCGCACCTGCTACAGGTTCCTCCTCCATTCCTCTCTTTACATAGACATCCTGGTATACCTGTTCCGCCTGTGTTTCCCGATAATTTGCCTTGGATTTTACCTCCGGCTTTCTACGGCCGCGTCCATCATCCGCGCCCTCCCCGCCCTCGGCAATCTTCATCTTCTTTAACTGCGCCATCTTGCGGCTTGCGGCCTTCCCGGCCTCCTGCGCCTTTTTCGATTTCAGGAAAATCAACCCTGCACCCGCTACCACTACTACAACAAGCGCAATGATAATCCCCGTATTTACCCCGTCCTTTTCCTCTTTCTCCGGTTCTGCCGGTGGCACCGGGGTCGGTGTTACATCCGGGGTCGGCGTTGCATCCGATGTCGGTGTCGGATCTGGGGTCGGTGTCGGAGTTGGGGCTGGAGTCGGAGTGATTTCAACCTGTTTGGAAGTTTTTTCCACATAGCTGCTTGTACAAAAACCGGTAATCTCCTCCCCGTCACGTTCAAATAAAATATGGTACCAAACTTTGGTGCCAACCATATCTTCCCCAATAATTGTCACGCGGTCACCGGCTTTTAACTGAACCTTCGCCCCGCCATGCATAACCTGCTCACTGTTTTCCCCCGCCGCCACGCGGACATTGACCTTGCCTTCCGCCACACCTTCATAATATACATCCGTATAATCCGTCACTTCCGCATATGCCTGCACCACCGGCGGCATGGCAGCCGCTGCATTAAAGGTGAGTGCCGCAAACCCAAAGCACAGCCCCGCGCGCCAGATGCGGAAAAACCCAATTTTTTTATTTTTGTGATTCTTCATGTCTTCCCCCGTTCTGAAACGTTCGTAATAAGAGATTTGGTCATCTGCCACGTTCCACACAGATTGCCCCTTCCTATTTTACCAGTGTCTGTGCAATCTGTCAAAGGATTTTATCGACTTTTGTCTGCCATATATGTTATAAATTGTTGTGCTGTCCGACCAGAAAGCCCTCCATTACGCATTTCCCAGGCATTTGCCTGCTGTAGTAATTCCTCTTTTGTAAGTCCAAAATTCCCGTATGATGCAGCAAGATGCTCCACAATATCAAAATATTCCTTCTGAGTTGGTGCACCATAATGGATACTGACCCCAAACCGCGCAACAAGGGAGAGTTTTTCCTGCATTGTATCAGAATGGTGCAACTCATCCTGCGTCATATCCGAGCGGTCACCCCAGGTTTCACGGATCAGATGCCTGCGGTTTGAGGTTGCATAGATCAGAACATTGTCCGGCTTCGTTTCTAGCCCTCCCTCGATCACCGCCTTTAAATATTTATACTCAATCTCAAATTCCTCAAACGAAAGGTCATCCATATAGATAATAAAACGATAATTGCGGTTCTTGATCTGGGAGATGACCGCAGAAAGATCCTCGAACTGATGTTTGTAAATCTCAATCATGCGCAGACCTTGATCGTAAAACTCATTTAAGATCGCCTTGATGCTCGTGGATTTACCTGTTCCCGCATCCCCATAGAGCAGAACATTATTTGCTGCCTTCCCGGCAACAAATGCCGCCGTATTTTCCAACAGGCGCTCTTTCTGGCGCTCGTAACCCACAAGGTCACAAAGGCGCACATCATCCGTGTTTGTGATCGGGTTCAGCTCCACCCCACCCGCATGCAAATGTTGTACGCGGAATGCTTTGTTCAACCCAAGTTTTCCCACACCGTAATCCGCATAAAATCCGGTAACAATACCAAAAATTTCCTCCGCATCTTTCGCGGCCGCAATCCTTGCACTCAACGCGCGCACTTTCCGGCGTACAATATGGTTGTAACTGCGTTCATTTTTCACAACGGCATGGTAATTCGTCACAATCGAAAAACAATTAATCCCTAATTCTTTTTCAATCGGGGCAAAATCATAATCAAACAGTTCCTTAAAAATCGCAAAATCCGCCTTGGCAAAAAGATTGACCGTCCCTTCCTTCGCCCCTGCCTTCTCGCAGACCATACCAAACGGTGTTTCCACACTCACAAGCAAAAAGGTCAGATAATTCTGCCAAAGATTCCCATCAAAACCATACTCCGTCGCCAAATCAAGCAAACGGTGGATATTCCGGTAAATCATTTCCACCGTCCACTCCACACCAACTCCCTGATTCTGATACCTCTCAATCGCAAGCGCAATCTGGAACAGGATATTATCCCGCTGCCCACCAATATTATTATAAACCGCAAGCCTCTTTAACTTTCTATACATCCACACACCTCCCTTTCGTATAAAAGGCACCACAGACCCTAGCGCGGAGCAAACAGCCACCCCAACCCTAACGCAGAGCTAACAGCCACCCCAACCCATGCGCGGAGCCACCATCCATCCCACGCACAGGCGCCTGTCTCTTATACACAAAGCCGCG
>CAMWUU010000189.1 GCA_947177515.1 uncultured Lachnospiraceae bacterium | reverse complement strand
GATATTTCACAAAGTAACCACCTATTTTTTCATTATATAACGCAAAAATATATTGTTACTAATTAGTTTCCCGGACTTTATTTAGTTTTTCATGAAATCAGTTTTATTTTTCACAGTTTTTCATCCAATCAGGGAAACAAACTATTTCATTCCGATTATTGTATTTACAAGGAGAATCATATGAAAAAAGAAAATTCTGCGCCAACTATGAAGGATGTCGCGCGTGAGGCGGGTGTCGCACTGGGTACAGTTTCTAAGGTGGTAAACGGCCTTCCAGTTGGCGAATCCTACCGCATCCGCGTCGAAGAAGCTATTAAAAAACTGAATTACCAGGTTAACAGTTATGCGCAGGGACTAAAAGCAAATAAAACCTACACGGTCGCACTTTTGATCCCCAACACACAGGAACCGTTTTTCGCCTCCCTCGCCTACCATATTAACATTGCTCTTTTAAGAAGGAAATATCGGATGCTTTTGTGCTGTACTGATTTTGATTTGAGCCAGGAACAGGAATATGTAAAAATGGCACAGCAAAATAAGGTGGACGGTATTATCGGACTGACCTACAATCCCAATCTGGTAGTGGAAGAAGATACCCCTTTTGTTGCCATCGACCGCTCCATGGGACCAAAAATCCCCTGTGTGGCTAGTGACAATTTTGCCGGGGGACAGCTTGCCGCAGAAAAGCTTGCAGATTTTGGCTGTAAAAGAGTCGCGTTTTTACGCACTGGTTCCTCACTAAATAATGAGCCAAACAAGCGCAAAGCTGGTTTTGAAAACGGGTGCCTTTCCCGCGGACTGAATTATAAAATGAAAATTCTCAATGACGGCGAACCTTACGAGGAATTTGAGAAATTCCTTGAAGATCATATGCAGGATGGAAGGCTTATGTTTGATGGTATTTTCTGTGTAACGGACGGACTTGCCCACGCTGTGATACGGATGCTTAAAGGACTTGGGCTAAACGTTCCTGAAGATGTGCAGGTTATCGGATACGATGGTATCCGCTATTTCAACAACCAGGAGTACATATGTTCGACCATCGTACAGCCCATACCGGAAATTGCCGGGATGTGTGTTGATTTGCTATTACAGGAAAATATGCCTGTAAAGCCGCCGTTAATCTGCCTTCCTGTTACTTACGGCGCAGGAGGGACGACACGGGAAAAGAAATAGAAAAGAAGGGAGCCAAATCATGATAATGAAACCAAAACATATTATTATAATTGTCTGTGCCGTCCTGCTTTTGTGCGGCTTTGTCCTACTTTTCCGTACTGGTGTCCCATCCGTAGTAAGGCTTGGAAGCAGTATGGAAGTGGATAATACGGATGAACGCCGGATCCTGTTAAACAATATCGATACCCTTGCAAGGGATGGTCTTTACTATGCGGCCTGGGGAATCGGGGAAAAGGCGGATTGCGAGGACAGCAACGGCACAACAGTCAGCCTTTACGACGCGCAGATTTATTTTCTGCTGGGGGAGTATAATGACAAAGACGCTGCGATGGAGAATATGCAGTCCTGGCTTAATGCCGGAAAGACAAATTATGAAGTGATAAGTGAGGATGAAATTAATTTTTGCGGGCAAACCTGCACCAGACTGATCTACCGCTTTTTTGGACAGGACAGCCTGTATTCCAATGGCGTTTCCATATTTGGAGTTCTTAACAACAGTGCGGTCTGCATTGAACTGACCTGCCGAAAAACCTTTCTTGATGACCCGGTAACAACCATGGATGAGTTTTTGGACTGCTGCAGCTATGCTGCTGATTAAGGAGGGAAATACAATGCCTTTTTTTCAAAGAAATTTTTTAAAACATGGGGATGGACGGCGCTTAACGGGCTTTGCGCGCTATACAGAATTACTTGACCGGGATATCAAGCGCTTTTTGCTTGTAAATCTGCTAACACTCGCCGGTTTTTTACCCTTTTTTATCGGCGTGCTTGCCGCAATCCTTTCCTCAAGTATACTCCTTCTGCTGCCTGCCTGCATCCTTGGGGGCGCATTAGCAGGCCCGGCTCTTGCCTGTATGTACGATGCAGTACTTCGCAGCCTGCGCGACGCGCCCGGAAAATGCCTTGATAATTATCGGCGCGCATTAAAACAGAACTGGCGGCAATCCATCCTTCCCGGCATTCTTTTTTGCCTGCTGCTCGGCTTTTACCTGTTTATGCTGATGATGTTCTGGCAGGCGACAAGCCTTCCAGGCTATCGTACCGTGGCACTCTATCTGTTTGGCCTGGTAATGTTTACCATGTTTTTCTCGCTTTACTGGCCACAGCTTGTCCTGTTTGAACAGGGGGGACGGCAGCGATTTTTAAACTGTATTCTTTTTCTTTTACGCTTTTTCTGGAAGGTGCTTGGCTGCGCGATTTTGCAGGTTTTTTACTGGGCAGTTCTTGTACTGTTTATGCCATGGTCGGTTATCCTGCTGCCACTTACCGGCTTCTGGTTCATTGTATATACGGCAAACTTTCTGCTCTATAATACATTGAATGAAAGTTTCCATATCGAGGAACAAATCGCACAGGCCTTCCCCGAACAGGCGGCAATCTATGAGGATGATGAAGAATGGCTGAAAAGAAAACAGGCGGAGCAATAGTTCCGCCTGTTTTCTTTGTAATTAAACTGCTACTCAAACTGCTTTTTTCCTTTTACAAGTTCGACTGCCTCTTTTCCGGTCATATGTTCAATAGATAATTCTATTAAACATAAAGATCTCCATTCTTTGGAGATTACCCAACCTCTATTTTCTTTACTGTCCTCCGGATGATATTTGATTGCCAGCCTTTCAATCGCTTCCCTGATCTCTTTTTCATCTTCCAATATACGAATTTTCCCAAAAACAATTACACTTCTAAAATAAGTAGTGTATTCTTCCGGAACGATATTATCCTGGTCAATCACACAAAATGATGCTTTACTGCATTTTTTGATTGCATCTATTTTATGTCCTTCTTTTGCGCTGTGAAAGTAGATCTTCGAATTGTCATATACATAGCTGATTGGCACTGCATACGGATAATCGTCATCGCCTAACAAAGCCAGCACACCAGCCGTTTTGTTCTTTAATACATCAATACTTTCCTGTTTGCCCAGAATTTGTTTTTTTCTTCTCATTTCCCTAAACATTCCACATACATCCCTTTCTAAATTTTCATATTATTATCCTATATGATACAATCTGATTCTTGCCGTTTCCGCATTTTTGACCAGTTGATAAATCCATAAATATCATTTACCAAAAACATTACAAAGCAAATAATAACGGATAAATAGGTTATATTTGAAAACGTTGCAAGCACCCATAAAACTATCAGGACTATATCATTTGCAGCATAGGCAACGGCAAAAAAAGCACTTCTTCGAAAGGTCAAATAGACAGCTAAAAAACTTGTTGTAACAGATATCGTACTTGGTATTAAATTTGCCGTATGAAAAGTTTCTAGTATATAGTAAAAGATAAAAGTAATTACAGTGGTTAGCAAGATCATAATATTAATTTCTTTTTTCTTTAGTCGGTTCACTTTTACTTCTGTCCTATTTCCGTTATATGGATTTCTTAACCATGAAATCAATGCGAAAACAGCCATTGGCGCGGTCATTCCCAAATAAGTTATCATTTCCCCGTAATAAAAAAAAGTATAAGAAATAATACCATATAATATGCTGAATATAACCATAAGAAATTGTCCGAACGGATTACCTTTTGCATTGAAAATTAATGAAGTTACTCCTATCCACGAGGCAAACAGCGCCAAATAGTTTTCTCTGTCAAATATAAAGAAAGATGCTGCAATCAGCACAACCGATATGCACCACAATAAAAGTTCCCCTTTTGTAAAGTAATTCCTTAAGAATTGCACTTTTTTCAACAACATATCAATACCCCTATAAAAAGAAGCATCCATATACACATCTTCTAAGACCTAACGATGTGTAACGAATGCTTTCGCATTTCTACCCGGTGGCAGAGCAATTATTCTTTTGCTATTATAGCGTACCTTTAAGATAAAGTCAATAGCTTCCTAGTACTATATCAAACATTTAAAAAGTAACCTGTAAAAGCCCAATGGAACGTAATTTTTTATTTGATAGCCAACAGATTTTTAAGGCATTTGCAAAGGATATTGAAGATAACAAAGAAATTGGTTACGAGATAAAAAACCAAAAGCCCAAACTATACAACTAACATAATCCGCAAAATTATTTAATATCAAAATCACAGCAAAAGACACATGGAGCACTAATGTAAACCATGTGCCTTTTTACATACATTTTCTTATCCCCACTGACAATATACAAAGCGTAAGAATTTTACGGGTATTACATAAATTAACTAACATCAGAATCGCAACATATTTATATTTAATTAATTCTATAATCTCCACAACTTTAATAAACGGGGACAAAGTCCGTAACCTGTCTATTAACGGCAGATTTAGGGTAATCAAGAAACACTGCCGCCTAATCTGTAATTTTATTTTCCATGCACAATTAGATGATCCTGCGGGGTATCATCCTCAAAATCAAACACGCATCGCTCATACGCATTAATAATATGTGTATCCTCGTACCGGTCATAACGCTTATAATCCCGCCCGTATGACAGATGCACATGCCCATGCAGGAAAAATTTCGGCCGGTACTTTTCCATCAGCGTCCGGAATATCTTAAATCCCTGATGTGGCAGGTCACGTCCGTCATTAAGCTGGTATGCCGGGGCATGTGTTACCAAAATATCAAATCCGCGCTTTTTAAACAGCTTAAACCACAACCGGTTTACCCTCTGTTTCATCTCGTTTTCCGTATACTGGTGCGGTCCCGGCTTATAGCGCATAGAACCGCCAAGCCCCAGAATCCGGATGCCCTTATAGACAAAAATCTTATCCTCAATACAGGTACAGCCCTCCGGCGGAATCTGCTCGTACTTGCCATCATGGTTTCCATGCACGTACAAAACCGGTCCCGAATAGAACGTTACCAGAAAGGAAAGGTAGCGGGGATCCAGGTCACCACAGGAAATAATCAGGTCAATCCCCTCAAGCATACTCTTATCAAAATAGTCCCACAGTGCCTTTGACTCCTCGTCCGCAATCGCTAATATTCTCATCCGGTCAACCGTCCTTTTGTTTTACTCCCTGCTGCCTTACCACTGGCTCCGCCTGTTCCTTTAATTCTTCTGTTTTCGGGATGGAACCAATAACGTTCTCCGCCAGCCAATCCATCCTCATTATCTCTTCCGGGGTCAGGCTCTTATCCGGGTCAGGCTGCGCTACACCGGTCTGTGAATATAGGATACCGGAAAATGGGTTAAACTGCTCCGAACTGATCGTCGCCTTCAAAAGTTCCGAAAGACGCTTTGTGCCGATTGGAAGTCGCTGGGAACAGATCACATCGATTACACCCGACGAGATTCCCCACCAGTAATTGATCGCCTTGGTTGCAGAAGAATTATCATCTGATTTCCATTTTCCATCCATAATTGTGCGGATTAACTGCTCGTAAAATTTCCCCCAATGGCAAATCGGCATAGCGAGATTGCGCGGGTTCTCCCCTTCCATATGGTAGAGGCCAAAAAAGCGGGATGCCTCTTCCGGTATCATCATGTCCTTCCCGGAAATACAGGATGGACCAATTTCACGGATTTTCCTATCCGTATCAAAATCCTTTCTGGCTGACCATTCCAGATAAACTTCAACACGCGGGTTAATCATTTTCGCACCGAGCGCAAAGGCATTGATATTCGCAATGGAACCATAAATCGGATAATCTTCAATATAGAGCAGACGGTTATTCTCCGCCATTGCCCCGGCGATCGCCCCCATCAAAAATTTCGCCTCATGCATCCTGGCATAATAAGTACGGATATAGCGGTGGGAGGTATGCAGCGAACAGTTCATTATCCGCACATCCGGATTGGCAATCGCCGCCTTTACGCTTGCCTGCACGAAGGATGGTGTCGTCGTAAAGATCAGGTTGCACCCTGCCGCGATCGCACCGTCAATCAGCTCATCAATGTTTTCCTGCGTCCCGCACTCATAACTTACAGTACTAAGTTCCTCCGAAAAGGTCTGTTCTAGGTAAAGGCGGCCAAGTTCATGCGCGTAAGTCCAAGCTGATGTACCCGGTGTTTTCTCGTAGATAAATGCGATTCTTAATTTGTGGGAAGAGAGTGGGAAAATAGCACTAAGCAGCGACTTCTTTTCCTTATTTGGTTTCATTTTCAGTTCAATTCCCTGCTCTTCCTGCAAAAGTTCGAACTCCTCCCAGCTCTTTGCAATCAGTTCCCTTAACTCGCTGGTAGTCTTCTCACTGATGGATGTAAAGCCATAGAGCGTGATAAACGCCAGGAACGCATCCCCGACTGTAGCCTTTAATTTATTTCCACCCTGTGAGCGGAATTCGGTGGCAAAACGGTTGTAGACAAAGCTGAATTCCCGGATATCGTCCTCCGTCCACTTCTCGCCGACTTCCTTGCCAACGGCCTCCTGCAGTCTTGCGAAACTGCCCTCCTGCGAAAACCATATATAGTTGATTGGCGCAAGCTCATAGAAATCAAGGAATTCAAAGTATATTTTGTTTTCCTTTTCTTCCGTGCGTTTCGGGATGATACGGGTTACTTCGCCCCGGATGGAATCCGCTTCAAAATATTTCATGACGCTGACACGCTTATTGCCTTCTTCGACATAAAATTTGTTCATGTATTCATACGCTTTAATTGGGGTGTGAATACCCTCCTCGACATGGCTGGTGCTAAGCCCGGACCATTTTGCAGCAAACTCAGTGCCTTCGCGCAGGATTGGCATAAAATTTCCCGCAAAGGAGTTGCTTCGTCCTGCATTTTTTGTCCCAACAATCAAATCTATCGGTATCTGAACTAACCCAAGTGGACGTTCCGCATAAGTTCCCCTTTCCGGCAGAATGTCGTCGAGTACCTGTAAGGTTGGTTTAACGCCGCGTAACATACGCATCTGGTAATCTTTTTTTCCAAGTTTTACCGCCTTCGAATAATCTTCTTTTCCCATAAAGCCTCCTATTATAAGTTCCGCAAATCCCCTCCCAGCACCCTTCCCTAACAGAGCGATTCCCGTCCGCTTCTC
>CAMWUU010000188.1 GCA_947177515.1 uncultured Lachnospiraceae bacterium | reverse complement strand
ATCACCGTAGAGCCCGGGAGGGATTTTTTGGAGCAAGGCGGAGAAAAATACCTCCGTGGAAGGGGGCTTTATGGGGATATGCGGAACTTAAATAGGAGATGAAAATTATGAATGAAATTCAGTTAAAGTATGGATGCAATCCAAACCAGAAGCCGTCAAGAATCTATATGGAGGACGGCAGCGAACTTCCGGTAACCGTTTTAAACGGCAAGCCGGGCTACATCAATTTCCTTGACGCATTCAACGGCTGGCAGCTAGTAAAAGAATTAAAACAGGCGACCGGGCTTGCAGCAGCAACCTCATTCAAACATGTTTCCCCGGCAGGCGCGGCGGTTGGTCTTCCTCTCGATGATACACTTGCAAAAATTTACTGGGTGGATGACCTGGGCGAACTCACCCCGCTTGCAAGCGCCTATGCAAGGGCGCGTGGCGCGGATCGCATGTCCTCTTACGGCGACTTTATCGCGCTCTCGGATGTGTGTGATGTGTGCACCGCAAATTTAATTAAGCGGGAGGTTTCCGATGGGGTCATAGCGCCAGGCTATGAGCCGGAGGCACTTGAAATCTTAAAATCCAAGAAAAAAGGCAATTATAATGTGATCCAAATCGATTCCTCCTATACTCCGGCAGAACTGGAGAAAAAACAGGTATACGGCATAACCTTTGAACAGGGACGGAATGAATTGAACTGTAATGAGGAGCTGCTTTCCAATATTGTTACGAAAAACAGGGATATTCCTGAAAGTGCGCTGATTGATATGAAGATTTCGCTAATAACCCTAAAATATACACAGTCCAATTCCGTCTGCTATGTAAAGGGTGGTCAGGCCATCGGGATTGGTGCGGGGCAGCAGTCAAGAATCCACTGCACAAGGCTTGCAGGCCAGAAAGCGGATAATTGGTTTTTGCGCCAGTCACCGCAGGTAATGGGGCTGAAATTCCTAGATAGTCTGGGAAGAGCAGAACGCGATAATGCGATTGATGTTTACATGGGCGATGAATATGAGGATGTACTTGCGGACG
Source organism: uncultured Lachnospiraceae bacterium (assembly GCA_947177515.1). Classification (GTDB taxonomy): domain Bacteria; phylum Bacillota; class Clostridia; order Lachnospirales; family Lachnospiraceae; genus RGIG4057. Next base: position 6,163 of record CAMWUU010000188.1, on the reverse strand, counting down.
GCGCATGGGAGAAGATTTTTACAGAAAAACCAGCGGTATTTACAAGGGAAGAGAAAAAAGCATGGCTTGCTAAGATGCAGGATGTAATCTGCGGTTCGGACGCATTCTTCCCGTTTTCGGACAATGTGGAGCGCGCACACAAGAGCGGTGTAAAGTATATTGCACAGCCGGGCGGTTCCATCCGTGACGACGCAGTAATAGAGTGCTGCGATAAATACGGGATGGTAATGGCATTCACAGGAATCAGGCTGTTCCACCATTAAAAGGGATGTATCCGTACAATCATTATTAGCACCGGGAATAACAGTTCGATGAAAGCACAATAAAGAAAATAAAAGGAGGGGCAAAATTTTATTTGCCCCTCCTTTTTATGTCCCCGAATATATAAAGGATCGAAATTTGTTTTCAAATACGCCGAAGTTTTCTATGGACTTGCAATGCCATAAATACAGTTAGAACAGCACAAAGCACATCTGCAACTGGCTGGGCGTAAAGGATCCCGTCAATCCCGCAGATTTTGGGCAAGAGCAATATCATGGGAACAAAGCAAAATCCCTGCCTGCATGCCCCGAGAAAAAAGCCCTTTCCCCCTTTCCCGAGGGCAAGGAATAAGGAAGAATATACGGTATAAAAACCAAACAGAAAAAAGGAAAATCCGTTTGCAAAAAGAGCTTTGGAGCCAATGGAAACCATCTCGGTATTTCCTTTTGCAAATTGTGAAATAATCTGGGTGGAAAACAAGCTGAAAAATAGACCGGTCAGGACACAAAAGATGGTGGACCATAAAACGGAAATCTGGATTGCCTTTCGCAGACGGTCATATTTTTTAGCGCCATAGCTAAACCCTGCGATTGGTTGAAATCCCTTTAGAAAGCCGAACACCACCAAAGTCCCCATGGAAGTGATTCTTGTAACAGCGCCCATTGCGGCAATGGCAGTATCGCCGTACTCCTTTGCAGCGCGGTTGGTCAGTGTGACACAAAGGCTTGTAAGGAGCTGGAATGTCAGGGTCGGGATACCGATTTTTAAGATTTCTGCAAAGATTTTTTTCGAGGGCTTAAATTCCCTTATATGGTATGTAAAGGTGCTTTTTCCCAAAAGGATATAGGACAGATAAACAGCGGCACAAACGAATTGGGAGATCGCGGTGGCAATCGCTGCACCCGCAATACCAAGACCGAACCCATGGATAAAAACCGGATCAAGACCGAGATTAAGGAAGGCTCCTAGCAACAGGGCGCACATGGTTGTTTTCGCTGCTCCCTCACTTGCTACAATATTGTTCATTGTCACATTGAATATGTTAAAAATACTTGAGATAATATAAATTCTCCCATAGGTCAGCGCATAGGGCATAATACTGTTTGTTGCCCCAAGAAGGTTTAAAATCGGTTCCATAAAGAAGGCGGTAAAAGTAATAAAAAGCGCGCCGACTGCAATGCTGGTATACAATACGGTACTGGCCACCCGGTTTGCGCTATCTTTCTCCCCCCGTCCTAAAAGCCTTGGAAGATAGGAAGCGGCACCGCCGCCAAACATCAGCCCCAGTCCAACAATAACCTGTCCTAACGGGAATACAACAGAAACCGCCCCCATCGGACCCTCGCCCAATCCACTCACAAAATAAGCGTCCACCAGATTATAGAGGGCATTAATCAACATACCGATCATAATCGGGACTCCAAGGGAAAGCAGAGCTTTTGGGATTGGTGCGCGCCCTAATAATTCTATTTTGTTGTTCTGTCCATTCATTTTAGATACTCCTTTTAATAGTATAATTTAAAGTAATATAAATTATAGTATCATGATACGGAAAGGATATTACTATAAATTATAGCAGTTGTCAAGAGGGAAATAAGATTTTTTTCTTTCTTGACAAAACTGAAAAAATCAAATACTATAAATTACAGTATATATTGGATGGTGTACAGAAGTTTTTTATAGCGGGCGGATTCATTTATCCGTGATGGGCAGATTCCATCAATCTATTTTGTCTATGGAAGGGGGAATGGATTCTTTTAAAGGGCAGTTGGTTGATAAGAGAAACATGGAGGAAGGTATGGCTACGATTGACTTGATTGTGTTAGGAATATTAAAGAAGGGACCGATGGGAGCCTACGATATCCAAAAACTCGTAGATTACCGCAATATATCAAAATGGGTGAGGATCAGCACTCCATCCATATACAAAAAAGCAATCCAGTTGGAAGAAAAGGGGTTTATAAAGGGGAATATTGTACGGGAAGGAAAAATGCCTGAAAAAGTGGTTTATTCCCTAACGCAGGCAGGTGAAAGAGAATTTGAAAGGCTGATGCTTGCGATTGCGGCGGAACCCATCCGTATTTTTCTGGATTTTAATGCTGTGGTTGTGAATCTGGACAGCCTTCCAGCAGAACTACAAAAATCCTGTGTGGAAAGTATTGAAAAAAATATTTCCTCATTAAAAACTCACCTGGAGGAAAATATACAGGAAAAAGAAGAAATATCCGAAATACCAGAAACAGGCATGGCTGTTTTGCGCCAGCAGTTTGTACTGGTGGAGGCAATCGAAAAATGGATTGCTTCTTTAAAGGAAAAGTTTTGTTAAAATACTGGCAGGATGGCAGGGGGGGCTTTTGCAGGTTGTAAAAGGCGCGGATTGGAACTTTGATACGCTGGTAAAACACCCTGGTAAAACACAGGCAGCCAGAATTTTGATGGCGTTTTTTGATATGAAGGTACAAAAATATGGAATTTTATGTGGAAGGATTTTTTTGGAATCAAAATGAAAGTATTAAAGAGGTTGTTAAAGACTGCCTGGGAAAGCAATCAGAAATTTTGTCTGATCGTGATGGGGCAAAATCTATTTGAAGCTTTGATTTCCATTATAGATATTTTAGGAATTGGCTCCGTTATCGATGCCCTGGTTACCAGGCAGGAAAAAAGCAGGGTATTTTCCATTATTATGTTTTATGTACTGATACATACCGGAATTTCACTGACAAGGGAACTGCTTACCTGGAGAAAGAATGTAGAAGCAAGAAAATCGACGAATCAGGTGCAGTACCAGTATGCAAAGCAATCCTTAGAGGTGGATTTTCCATATATCCAGACAGGTGCATTTTTAAATTTGAAGCGCAATTCCATGAAAATCATGCCTGCATTTTATATTGCTACATTCGGGGAACTGCTCTCGTATATTGTCCGGTTTATCGGTATTTTTTGGATTTTTGCGCGAATTGGTCCGTGGCTGGTTTTATGTATTATCCTTTTATCAATCCCCGCTATTCGCATGTCGTTTTTCCAGAAAAAGGAAGAATTCCAGTACCGGCAGAATATTACCCTGTTTGAACGAAAAAGTGATTATCTGTATAAAACAATGACAGAATATGCTTATGCAAAAGATATCCGGATCTACGGTGGGGAAGAGATGATTGCAAAGAAATATACTGCCAATGCAGAAGAGCAGATAAAAAAGCAGAAAAAATTAGGTCTGCGAAATACAAAAATACAGAGCATTACATATTTATTTGGAACATTGCAGCTCCTGTTTATGCTGATATTTTTTTCATATATGGTTTTTCGGGGAGAAATTTCAATTGCGGAATATACGATGCTCTTATCATCAACCACTCTTTTTGCATCGCTCCTTAACGGATTTTTTAATAATATCGCACAGATTAAGGCAACCTGTGGCTATGCAAATTTAATGGATGAATATAATACTTTTATTGCAGATAATAGCAGGGTATATAATAGTAAAAATTCGGAAAAAGAATGGGAGCAAAAACCGTTTTCCATTGACTTTGAGCATGTTAGTTTTCGGTATCCCGGAGGGAATCCGGTATTGGAGGATGTGAGTTTTCATATTGAGCCGGGGGAAAAGGTAAGCTTTGTCGGGCTGAACGGCGCGGGGAAAACAACCGTGGTCAAGCTGCTTTTTAGGCTGTATGAACCGGATTTAGGTGAAATAAAAATAAACGGCGTAAATATCCGCAAGCTGGATTCAAAGGAATATTATAAACAGATTGGCATTGTTTTGCAGGATTTTTATATTTTTGCTTATTCTGTAATGGAAAATTTATGTTTTGACCGGAAGGAAGAACCCTTTACATTGGAACAGGCACTAGAACAGGCGGGAATAAAGGAGCGGATTGCCAGACTGCCGAAAGGACTTGCTACATTCCTATATAAGAACCTGGATGCGCAGGGGGAGGAACTTTCCGGGGGCGAGGGGCAAAAACTTGCCATGGCGAGGGCACTTTGTAAAAATACAGGTCTGCTGGTTTTGGATGAACCAACAAGTTCCCTAGATCCCCTGGCAGAATACGAAATTTTTCAGAAAATGCGCCAGATTGCGAAGGGGAATACTACGATTATGATTTCCCACCGATTATCCTCTACAAAATACAGCGACCGAATTTTGGTTTTTGATAAGGGAAGGCTGATTCAGGAAGGTTCCCATCAGGAACTAATGGAGGATGCTGGAATGTATCAGGAATTGTATTTGACGCAGGCAAAATATTATACAAGAGAGGATGGATTATATGAAGTCTGAAAGAAAAAAATATTTTGATTTTCTGTTTGGCAAAAGTTATGATGCCCATAGAAATAAGAATAAAAAAAAGATCCTAGGGATTTTTCGCCTGTTTGCCAAATATCAGCCAATGTATTACCTGTTTATGGTGCCGTTGGTTCTTGTGTCTTCTGTTATTCCGCTGATTAGCGTATGGTTTCCAAAACTTATTATTGAGTTTTTGACGGGAAAGAAAGAGTACCGGGAAGTACTGGCGGTGATTGGAGCTTATATTGTGATTTTAGCCGCAGCAAATATTTTAAAAAACATTTTAGCCTTTCAGGTAAATATCCGGGTTTCCAGGCTAAAATTCCAACTTCAATTAGAAATTGGGAGGGCGGCAATGAACGCGGAGATAAAAAATATTGAAAATGCTGTTTATAAAGAGGAAATTCTGATGGCAGGAAATATTACAGGTCTTGCTGGCATTACGGATATCCTGCAAAATTTATTTTCTGCTGCGATTACAATTTTGGGGCTTATTTGGATTATTGTCCGGGTGAATTTTTTATTTTTCCTGCTGGTAGGGGGGACGGTTGGATTAAAAGTTATATTATCCATGATCCGTTTTCGCCGCGAGGCAGATCAGCGCCTTAAAGAAGCAGAAAATAACAAGATTGGGGGCTATCTTGATTTCCTGCAGTATTATTGTGAGGGGGCTGCAAAAGAACTTCGTGTAAATAATGCACAAAGCTGGCTGTTTGGAAAAATCAGCGATTTCCGCGAGAAAATGCTGGCGATCCAGATGAAATCGTTTCGCCGTTATCAGTTGTTTGAAGCGTTCCAGCGGCTGGCGGTAGCTGTCCAGAATATCTGCATTTTACTTGCTTTATCAAGTTATTATCTGAAAGGGAGTATTTCAATAGCAGATTTTTCTTTATATTTTTCTTCCATCACTCTGCTTTCGGTAACATTATCGAAAGTGACGGATGAGATGTTAAATTTCAGTCAGAAACTGCTTTCCTGCGGGGATTATAACAAAATTGTAGAGATGGAAACAAATAAGAATTTTCAGGTGGAAATGGATAGGGATGCGGGGGCAAAAACAGGTCAATGTTCAGAACTGGAAATGGATTTGGGAGAAACTGCAGCAATGCAGAGGACGGTTCCGGATAAAATCAAAAAGATACGGTTTGAAAATGTCAGTTTTTCCTATCCTGGCGCAGCAAAAAAAGTATTGGAAAATATTTCCTTTGAACTGGACTGCGGCGACCGCGCTATGTTAGTGGGGGTAAACGGTTCCGGAAAAACAACAATTATAAAATTGTTGTGTAAATTTTATCGACCGGATTCCGGTAAGATTTATGTAAATGATATCGATATTGACATAATTCCAGCAAAGCAGTATTATTCCCTGATTGCTACTGTATTTCAGGATTTTTCCCTGTTTTCATTCCGGGTGGATGAAAATATCACCATGCAGCAAAGTGAAAATCACCATGCAAACCGCCTGTGGGACTGCCTGAAAAAAGTAGAGATGGAAGAAAGGATCCGCAATTTAAAAGAACAAGAAAATACTTACATCACCAGGCTTTTTTCAGAATCCGGAGTGGATTTTTCCGGTGGGGAAAGGCAGCGCCTTGGAATTGCAAGGGCGGTATTTAAAGA
>CAMWUU010000187.1 GCA_947177515.1 uncultured Lachnospiraceae bacterium | reverse complement strand
CCTTTCTGGGTCAGGAAACGGAAGTGCTTTTTGAGAAAAGTATCCAGTATGGTGGGCAGCAATATATGGTGGGGCACAATGGGCGATATATAAAATATGCTTTACAAACGGAGGAAAATTTGTCCAATATATGCATAAAAGGTTATATTATAGGAGATTTTGTAGGAGAAATTCCGTTGATTGGAAGAAAACAATCGAAATAGGATTGAAATTTTTGGCAGTTTGTATTATGATATAGGGCAAGTGGTAATGCAACGGCCAAATTGGGGATTACAGCAAAGGATGTGAGAACGATGCAGGAATTATCCAACACACAATATTTTAGTGCGCAGAAAGAACAGGAGCAGGGCGTGAAAGAAGTGATTGCTACTGTGTACCGTGCACTGACAGAAAAAGGATATAATCCGGTCAGCCAGATTGTCGGTTATGTGATGTCCGGTGACCCAACCTACATCACCAGTCATCTTGGGGCGAGAAGCCTTATTATGAAAGTGGAACGTGATGAAATTATTGAGGAGCTGTTAAGGGATTATATTTCATACCATTTTATGAAATAAAATGTTTTTATGAAATAAAATGTTTTTGTGAAGTAAAATGTTTTAGTGTAATAAAATGCTTTTGTGAAAGAAAATATGAAAATCCGGGTATTATTTTGAGGAGCCTGATAGGGAACCGCAGCAGGTATGTCTTTAGGATGGAGTGTAAGTGGGCAGTATGCGGGGGGTGTCCTTAGGAGTACCCGGTGGAAGGAAAAGGCGGACAAGCGGGCAGGATATGAGAATAATGGGATTGGATGTCGGGTCGGTGACTGTCGGTGTTGCGGTCAGCGACGAGCTTTTGTGCACGGCACAGGGGCTTGAGGTCATCCGGCGCAAACAGGAGAACAAGCTGCGCCAGACATATGCGAGGATTGAGGAATTGATTCTTGCATATGAGGTGGAGCTTATTGTGGTCGGTTACCCGAAGAACATGAATAACACTGTGGGTGAGCGTGCGCAAAAATGCGAGGCGTTTGCGGAGGATATCAAAAGAAGGACGGGGGTTGAAACCCTGCTCTGGGATGAGCGCCTAACAACGGTTACGGCGCACCGCGTCCTTGACTTAGCTGAGGTGGGGCTGAAAAAGAAAATGGAAGTGGTGGACAAGATTGCCGCCGCCGTAATTTTGCAAAGTTATCTTGATTACCGGGCAAATTTACCGTGTGATTTTCCGAGTAAATAGCAGGGAGTTTCACAGGAATAAATCGATATATTTAGGAAGGTATTACTTGAATGGATACAGATAAGAACCGGGATGGCAGGAAGATCCCGTTTATGATGGAGGACGGCACGCAGGTGCAGTTCTGTGTTTTGGAGCAGACTAGGTTTTATGGGGTTGATTATCTGCTTGTAACGGAGGACTTTGATTCCCCGGAGGCGGAGGCCTTAATTTTAAAAGATCTTTCCGGTGCCACGAGTTCGCAGGCACTGTATGAGATCGTTGAAGATGAAACAGAGCTGCGTGCGGTTGCCGCTGTGTTTGAGGAACTTTTAGAGGATGTGGATCTTTTGTAAACCGGCGGGCATGTCCGCTTTGAAATAAAAATAACAGCCGTAAAAACAAACGGCAGAATGAGAGGATAATTTGAAAAGAGAAAATGAATTGCCGGATGCGAACGGACAGAATATGGAAAAACCGGCACAGGAAAGAAAAATAAGGCGAGCCAGGGTTCCGGGGCGCGCTCCGCGCAGGGTGACGGGTGCGCCAAAGGAAGAGGCGAAAGCAGTCCTTAAGGAGGAGAAGGCGGCGAAGAAGCCAGTCAGGGAGAGGACGGTAAAAAAAGCTGTGCCGGTAAGGAGCGGCAGGGTTCCCCAAAAACCGCAGAAGGATCCGGTGGCTGAGGGAAAGGAAACAAAGAATTTTTTGCCGGAGCCGGTCAAACCAGCAAGAGCTACTGTAAGGCGCAGGAGCCAGCCGCAGCCGCAGGATAATGGAAACCGGGTTAAGATTATTCCGCTTGGCGGCCTAGAACAGATCGGGATGAATATTACCGCGATCGAGTATGATGACAGTATTGTGATTGTGGACTGCGGTCTGGCATTCCCGGAGGACGATATGCTAGGGATCGACCTTGTTATCCCGGATATTACCTACCTCAAGGATAATATTGAAAAAATCAAGGGCTTTGCCATTACACACGGGCATGAGGATCATATTGGTTCCCTGCCGTATGTGCTCAAGGAAATCAATGTGCCGGTCTATGCGACCAAGCTCACCATCGGCATTATTGAAAACAAGCTGAAGGAGCATAACCTGTTAAAATCCACCAAGCGCAAGATTGTCAAATATGGGCAGTCCGTCAGCCTTGGCTGTATGCGCGTTGAATTTATCCGCACAAACCACAGTATTGCGGATGCTGCGGCGCTTGCGATTTTTACACCGGCAGGATTAATCATCCACACGGGCGATTTTAAGGTGGATTACACACCGGTCTTTGGCGATATGATTGACCTGCAGCGTTTTGGGGAACTTGGCCGCAAGGGAGTGCTTGCCCTGCTGTGTGAGAGTACAAACGTACTGCGTCCGGGGTTTACTCCTTCGGAACGGACGGTTGGTAAAACATTTGATAATATTTTTGCTGAGAACCGTAATAACCGCATTATTATCGCAACGTTTGCTTCAAATGTGGACCGTGTGCAGCAGATTATTAATTCGGCACGCAAATACGGCAGGAAGGTGATTATTGAAGGCCGAAGCATGGTCAATATTATTACAACGGCGATGGAACTTGGTTATATCGATATCCCGGATAATCTGCTGATTGATATTGAAACAATGAAGAACTATACGGACGACCAGTTAGTGCTTGTCACAACGGGGAGCCAGGGTGAGGCGATGGCCGCGCTCTCCCGTATGGCGGCAAACATCCACAAGAAGGTGACAATCAACCCGGGGGACACTGTTATTTTCAGTTCCACACCGATTCCTGGCAATGAGAAGAGTGTTTCGAAAGTAATCAACGAACTGACCATGATGGGGGCGAAGGTGATTTTTCAGGATACGCATGTATCCGGCCATGCCTGCCAGGAGGAGATCAAGTTAATCTATGCGCTTACCAGGCCGAAATACGCGATACCAGTGCATGGGGAGTATCGCCACCGATACCGCCACTGTGAACTGGCACAGGAGATGGGGGTGCCGAAGGAGAATATTTTCTTATTAAAATCCGGTGATGTGCTGGAACTGGAGGGGGAATATGCCGCGGTAACGGGCTGTGTGCCGGCGCAGGGGATCTTTGTGGATGGTCTTGGGGTTGGCGATGTGGGCAATATTGTTTTGCGGGATCGTCAGTATCTCTCAGAAAACGGCCTGATCATTGTGGTGCTGACATTGGAAAAATATTCCAACCAATTATTGGCGGGACCGGATATTGTATCCCGTGGTTTTGTCTATGTGCGCGAGTCGGAAAATCTGATGGATGAGGCCGCGCAGGTAGTCAATGAAGCGCTTGACCACTGTTTTGCAAGGAACACGACGGACTGGGGAAAAATAAAAAATGAGATCAGGGATTCGCTTAGCGATTATCTCTGGAAGAAGATGAAGCGGAATCCAATGATTCTGCCGATTATTATGGAAGTATAAAGAAAGGCTGCAATATGAAAAAGTCAACATCGGGAAAGCTGGCGCTTCGTCTGACCGGGGCGATCACGCGGTTTATTTTGAATATTATATTTTATCTGCTGGTGGTTGCTGCCATATACCGTGGTGCAACCTTCCTCTACCGTTTTTCTTATGAGGTATTTGGTTCCGTGGCACGCGCGCAGGCACCTGGGACGAATGTGCCCGTCCAGATTTACCGCGGTGAAACGACGATGAATATTGCGACAAAGCTGGAAACAAGCCTTGTTATTGTGGACAAGTATTCATTTTATGTGAAAACAAAATTAAAAGAGTATAATATTATGCCAGGAACCTACATCCTGAATACTTCCATGGATTACAATGAAATCCTGGAAGTGATTACGGACTCGAAAAATTCCATCGCTGCGGAGGAGAGCATCGAATCCGCAATCGATGGGATTGGTGGGGGGAATGGATCGGGCGGTACCGAAAACGGCGATGAACCAAAAGAAGGGGATGGGGATTCGGGAAAAGACAGGGATGATGCCGGAAAAAACGGTGAAGATGGCGACGAAGGATAAATGGAAAGGGAACCTGGGGATATGGAAAAAAATGGAAAACACAAAGAGGGAGAGGAAATGATAGTAGAGGAGAGAATTGCGGCGTATCTTCGCTCGTTGGAGCAGGATATGCCGCCATATCTGGCAAAACTGGAGGAACAGGCAATTGCTGACGGGGTGCCGATCATCCGCAAGGATGCTCAGGCACTTTTGCGTTTTTTCATTCGTATGCGCCGTCCGAAGCGGGTTTTGGAAGTTGGGACAGCGGTCGGTTTTTCCTGTATGTATATGAATGGGTATCTGCCGGAGGATGGGCGGATTGCCACCATTGAAAAAGTGCCAATGCGCATTGTACCGGCCAAAGAAAATCTGGCAGCAGCACCCTGTGCAAAGCGGATTGCCCTCCTAATCGGGGAGGCGGCAGATGTATTAAAAGATCTGGCAGAAGGCGGCCACAAAACAAAGATGGCATCCCGGTTCTTTGGTGCGGGGCGAAAGGATGAGGATATGGCGCTTTGTAATATGGTGCAGGGGAATTTGGCAAAAAGGGAGCTGGCACAGGAAGGGATACAGGAAGTCTATCTTCCAGCCGGGGAGGCTTCGGTTTGGCAGGATGGGGAATTCGGCGGGAAATATGATTTAATTTTTATGGATGCGGCGAAAGGGCAGTACATGAATTTTCTCCCGCATATCCTGGCACTGCTTTCCGAAGACGGTATTTTTGTAACGGACAATGTGCTCCAGGAGGGCAGTGTTGCGGAGTCAAAATTTGCAATCCCGCGCCGTGACCGGGGCATCCATATGCGTATGCGGGAGTACCTGTATGAACTGACCCATCGGGAAGGACTGAATACAGCGGTTCTTCCGGTCGGGGACGGGATGTCTGTTACGACATTTTGCAGATGCCCATTTTAAGAGGGCATCTTCCAGACAGGGAAAGTGCAGAAATGGCTGGGGAAATATAGACTATTAGAAGGCAATCTTTTATGGTGCACCCGAAGGAGGAATAAGATTGATGGAAAATCAGACGGATACAGGGAAACAAAAACGGCGGCCATCAAAACCGGAACTGCTGATCCCGGCAAGCAGCCTGGAAGTCTTGCAGGTGGCAGTAATGTACGGCGCGGACGCGGTTTATATTGGCGGGGAGCAGTATGGGCTTCGCGCAAAGGCGAAAAACTTTTCGGTGCAGGAGATGGCGGCGGGAATTGAATTTGCACATGCGCGGGGGAAAAAGGTGTATGTGACAGCCAATATTACGGCGCATAACCGGGATTTGGACGGAATAAAGGAATATTTTTTAGAGCTTGATACGCTCCGGCCGGATGCACTCATTATTTCCGATCCCGGTGTATTTGAGATGGCGAGGGAACTGCTGCCCCGGATGGAAATCCATATCAGTACCCAGGCAAATAATGTAAATTATCGTACCTGCCTGTTTTGGAAAAAACTGGGAGCAAAACGCGTGGTAACAGCGCGTGAACTTTCGCTTGCTGAGATTGCCCAAATCCGCGCCCATATCCCCGATGATTTGGAACTGGAAACTTTTGTGCATGGTGCGATGTGTATTTCCTATTCGGGACGCTGCCTGTTAAGCAATTATTTTACAGGGCGGGACGCAAATCTTGGAGCCTGCACCCATCCATGCCGCTGGAAATACTATCTGATGGAAGAAACAAGGCCGGGCGAATACCTTCCCGTATTTGAGAATGATCGTGGGACATATATTTTTAATTCCAGGGATCTGTGTATGGTGGAGCATATCCCGGAACTTGTGGCGGCGGGCATTGATAGTTTCAAGGTGGAAGGGCGTATGAAGACGGCGCTCTATGTAGCGGCGATGGCGCGTACCTACCGAAGGGCAATCGACGATTATTTTATTTCGGAAGAATGTTACCGCAAAAATCTGTCCTGGTACCGCAGTGAAATCGGAAAATGTACGTACCGGCAATATACAACCGGTTTTTTCTTTGGCAAGCCCGGGGCGGATGCACAAATTTATGATAACAGTATGTATGTAAAGGACTATGCCTACCTGGGTCTTATCTATGGGGTGGAAGATGGCTGGTGCAGGATGGAACAGCGCAACCGTTTTTTTGTCGGTGATATGGCGGAAGTTATGAAGCCTTCCGGGGAGAACCAAAAGGTTACGGTGCTTGCCATCCGCGATGGGGAGGGGAATCTGATGCAGAGCTGCCCGCACCCGAAACAGGAGATTTTTGTGCGGTTTGATCAGGAACTTGAAATGTTTGACCTGGTTCGGCAGAAACGGAAGGGGGAAGAAGAAGCGTAAAGGGAAGAGGGCTGAATGGAGGGTGCTTTCCCACACCATGAAACAACCCGGGAGGAAAATTTTCCTCCCGGGCTTAAAAAGCAACCTCCGATGCATCATAGCATTTGCGCAGTTTTGTAAGAGCTTTTTTTTCTATGCGCGAAACATAGCTGCGGGAAATCTGGAACCGGTCGGCAATCTCCCGCTGTGTAATTTCCGGGTAGCCGTAAAGCCCGTAGCGGTAAAGAAGGATTTCACGCTCACGCCCGCTTAAGTTCGCAAACAGAAAGCCTTTTAACAGGCTGCGTTTATCTTCTTCGTGCAGGCGGTCCTCCACGGCCTCATCCTCCGTTTCAATTACATCAAGCAGTGTAATCTCGTTGCCCTCACGGTCGGAGCCGATCGGCTCTGAAAGCGAAACTTCCCTCGCCTGTTTTTTGTTGCTGCGCAATGTCATCAGCAGTTCATTGTCAATACATCTTGAAGCGTAAGTCGCAAGTCTTATATTTTTTCCCGGATTAAAGGTATCGATGGCTTTGATCAGGCCAATTGTCCCAATGGAGATGAAATCATCCGCATCCCGTTCCGGGAGATTATATTTTTTAACAATATGTGCGACCAGACGCAGGTTGTGCTCAATTAAAATCCTGCGTGCATCCCCGCATCCGGCGCGCATCCGCTCAAGTTGTCTGGCTTCTTCCTTGGCGCTTAGTGGTTTAAGAAAAGCCTGCAAAGAACACCTCGGCGCTTCGGGTTTATAT
>CAMWUU010000186.1 GCA_947177515.1 uncultured Lachnospiraceae bacterium | reverse complement strand
ATCCATAACAATAGGAAAAATTGACATTTTTTGTTTTAGTGTTTATAATAAGTAGTAGCATTCAACTGCCTGAGAAAAAATAGGGTAGAAATTACAGAATGGGAGGAGATATGGAAAAAGATATATATTTTATGGCATTGGGCGGTGGACAGAGGGTGGGGGCAAGCTGTTATTATCTGAAACTAGGGGGCAGCAACCTGATCCTGGATGCAGGAACCGGTATCTCGGATGGGATAGTATTTGAACCGGAGCTGTATTCCTTAATAACTTCCCCCTTTATCCAGAGCATGAACCAGATTGACCAGATATACATATCACATGCACATCTGGATCATTTGGGTTATCTCCTGAAAATCATGAGGGATGCCGGCAAGGCCGGCGTGTATATGACGGAAATAACTGCCCTGCTGGCTGAATATCAACTCTATGACCGGGACTTTGTGTACCGTGGGAAGGGGGAAGAAAAAAGGCTGGCCGCAAAGAACCTGCTTGACCGGATTGCAAGGGTAAGTTACATGAAACAGATTGATTTTGGAAAATATAAAGTAACATTTTTGCCTGCTGGTCATATCCCGGGGGCAATGATGCTTTTGTTTGAATTCGGAAAAAGGAGGATACTGTATACGGGGGACTATTCCCTAGAGAGGACGGCACTGACTAATGGCTGTGTAGTTCCTGCGGATATCCCGATTGATACGGTGATTATGTGCGGGCTGCACGCGAAGCATCCGGATTATGTAAAAAAAGGGGATGCGCTGTTTGGCAGGGTACAGGATGCCCTGCGGATTGTTGAAGAAACAGGGGTTTCGGTGTTATGCCGTATCCAGCAGCTAAGCAAGGGGATCGAGTTTATAAAGACATTGAGTGAGTGGAATGTGAATAAAATTCCCATTTTTTTGGACAGACAGGTTATGGATGTGGTATTGAAAATGGAACAGATGTCCATACCAATTATGGATATGGAGCATCGGGGAGTTGGGCAGATACCGCCAAAGCTTCCACACATATTGATTACAAACCGAAGAAAGGGATTTTTTGGAAGATTTTATAAGGAAGTCAATATTGAGTTTTCCCTTCATGGGGATTTTTCGGATATGCAGGAATTTATCCGGAAAGTCAATCCCAAAAAAGCAGTTATTGTACATTGTGCAAAGGAGCATTCGTCCTTGGACCAAACCATTGAGCAGGTGATGATGAAGGATGGGGAATGCCGGACGCAGTTTATATTTGCGGAAGAAAAAGAAATATATCAGTTGTAGCCAGAAGGAGGGTATTATGGTTGATGTAAAAGATGATAAGGTAAAAGAAGTATTGGATGGGATGCATGAAGCTATGCAGAGAATGTTAAAAAGAGGGGGGAAGCCGAAAGAAGATTATATTATGGAAAACAGGATTCTAGCGGCGATCTGTTCTAATTATGAGAACGGACCGACAAGGTGCGCCGACCTGGTAAATGACAAATACGGGTATAATCTCTGCGCGGATGAAGTAATCCAGATTTTCAGGAGTTTAAAGATTGCAAACCCGGCAGAAAGGAAAAAAATATGGCAGTGGGCGGAAAGTGTTGCCTCTTTATTTGTCGAGGCGCTTTCCGGGAAGAAGGAAGCATTTGAAAAACTGGAGAAAAGGAGAAAGGAAACCCCGGCTTTTAACGGGAAAAGGCATGATTCCCAGGAACGTATCGCTGCTATTATGATATATCGCAAATATCCAAAACTTGATTTGTACCATGATATTGATAATCTTTATTTGTTAGGAAATACATTTTCTAGATATTTCTTTTATGATATTGTGGATGTTGTGTGTGAGGTTTACAGTTTTCCTCAGTCCCATGACAATAAGAAAAAGGGGCAGGCGTTAAAATCAGAAAAACAAATGTCTTATGAGCAGGCAATCAAGAGGATTGGGCAGCTTGAAAACCGTCTGGACCGAACCAATACAATGTTGAGCGAACTCCAGGATGAATTTGCACAGCAGCTAGAGGCGGGCAAGGTGAAAGAGCTCGCGGACTTTTTTGCAAAGCTGAATTCTGAGAAATATGGCTGTATACTGGATGAGCTGCTCGTTGTGAAAAAAGGGGTGGATGAATTGCGCAAAAACAATTTTGAGTTGCCTATTGAGATTAACGGCTTGCTGATTATGGTTAAGAAACTAATCCAGTTTGTAAGGGACAGCCATATTGAACCGATTATGAAAATCAATGCCATCCGGGATGTGGTTGCGGCAGATGTTGAATTCTGCAATTACGAGGGAACACCGTTTCAGGAACCGGAGGAAACAAAGAAAGTCCGCGTGGTATCGCCGGGATGGATTTATAAGGACAAGGAACTACAGATTTCCAGACCGAAGGTAAAGGAGGAGGAATAATGGAAACTTCAGGGGAATTTGAACATAATGATTTATGTGTCGGGATTGATTTGGGAACGACAAATTCCGTCCTCGCGACAATCAATGAAAAACCGAACGGCGACGCGGTGAGCAAGGTTGTGGATATTGCCAGGGCAACCGATATGTATAACGCGGTGTCCGGTGATGTGAAACTGACAACGATGAAAAAACCAACCCTTCCCTCATGTGTTTATTACAGGCAGGAAAAAGGGTATGAACCACTGGTGGGGGATTTTGCAAAAATGCAGTATCCCCTGCGCCCGCATCTAGTGGCAAAGTCCGTCAAAAGCCAGATGGGAAATCCCCTTGTGGAGGGGTTATCGCCGGATATCCCGGATCGGACACCGGCTGAGATTTCTGCAAGGATACTGAAACATTTGTTAAAGGAAGCCTCAAAGGTTTACCGTTGTGAGATCACGGATGCCGTGATTACCGTCCCTGCAAATTTTGATTCTGCAATGTGCAAGGCCACAAGGGATGCAGCGGAGCTTGCGGGGATAAAGATTAGGAACCGGGACGGGAGTGAAAGACCAGTTCTTCTCTCCGAGCCGAATGCGGTAATCTATGATTTGATGAACCAGATCCATAACGGGGAGATTTCAAACCGCATCCTTGACCTTGAAGGGAAAAAGCGCGTCCTTGTCTTTGACCTAGGCGGGGGGACACTCGATATTACAATGCACGAGATAAAGAGGCGTGAGGATGCTAACGACGTGCTAAAGGTGGATGAGATTGCAACGAACCGGTATACCCTGCTTGGCGGCGATGATTTTGATGAGGAAATTGCCAGGGTAATGTATGGGAGGTACATAAAACAGTATCAAAACCATCCTGAGGTTGTTTCAAAATTGCGCCATGAGGAAAAAGTGATTATGGCGCAGCTTCGGGTTTATGCGGAGAACCTGAAACTGGATTTAAATGAGCAGTGCAGCGGGGAATATAGTTCTGGCTGGGATGAGGAAGATGGGGAAATTGAAATAACGATCGGCGGCAATATGGGGGGGATTGGTTATTCTTATGACGATGCGTTTACAAAGGAGGAAGTTGAAGGGATCCTGTCCGTTTTTATGGCTAAGGAACTTACCTTTCAGGATTACAGGAGAGTGGAGAGTATTAAAAATACCAGGAATATCATCTATCCGATTCTTGACGTACTGCATAAGGCATCAAAGAAACTTATGGAAGAAGAAATTACGGCGGATGCTGTTATTGTAAACGGTGGTATGTCAAAATTTTATATGGTGACGGAGCGCTTAAAGGAATTTTTCGGATTTGATCCTATCGTTGCCCTTGATCCCGATCAGGCAGTGGCAAGGGGGGCGGCTGTATATCATTACTATCTGCACAAATATGAACAGATTCAAGATGATATGAGGATGGTAGGAAGGCAGGCCTATGAGCCGGACCGGGCAGTGGGATGGACGGGAGGAATGCAGAAAAGGCAGCCCCTGCCAGAAATGGAGGCTGCGCCAGCAAAACCGGTATCGTATATGGCCATACAATGGGGCAACAGCATACTCAATGACAGTCTGTATTTGGGGGTAAAAAACGGGGCTGTCCAGATGATTATACCAACCGGCGCGGAACTGCCGTACACTTCGCCTGTTATGTACGGTTTCCGGATTGAGAGGGGGCAGAACCGGATCGCCGTACCGATCAAAACCCGCAACCTTGATGGAACATACCGCACGATTGCGACCGGAAATATATCGTTTAGGCAAAATTACCCGGAAGGTGCTTTTGTAGCGTTTGTAGTACATATGGGAAATAATAAGATTATTACTATGAGGGCATGGACAAGCAGGGACGATAAAGGGAAATGGAAGTTAGAACAGGGATATGTGGAGATCGCGATTGACAATGGGGAGAAAAGCAAAGTAAGGACGAAATTTGTCCCGCCGGATGGCTTAAAACTCCATCCAAAGGCGGAGATTAATAATTTATTACAGTTATGTCAGAATTATGAAAAATGCAGGGGGAAAAGCGAAAGAAGCAGCCTGGCAAAGAGAATTTCGGAATGTGTGGGCAGTATATGTAATGCCGGGAATAAGGAAGATTTTCCGGAGGCGGTGCTGGATACATTAAAAAATGTTTCCAATGAGGAGGCAAGACAAAGACTGTTTGTAATTGCAAGAAGAATTGGAAGAAACTGGGGAACGGAAGAAAAACAGAAGCTTGCCCATGCGTGCATGAGCCAGATTGGAGCGGATTTGCATGGTATGGTTGCAGTCGGGACAAGGGTTTCGACGAATATCCAGGCCGTATATACATTGAGCATGTGCGCCGATTTCGAACAGCTTAGCAAATTGTCCGCATTGCATAGTTCCACAAGGTATTTACAGGCCTGCCTGTACGTGCATGCAAAGACACGGACGGATCTTGAATGGCTTTGCGGGGAATTTGAAAAAGATGTGAGGTTGGTACAGAACAATATGGGAAGTAATATCCAGTTCAGTGCCTATGCGGTCGGGATTGCATTAAGGAAAGATGGGCAGGATATTTTGTCGGAGAAAGCACAAGAAAGAATTGTAAGGGCACTATGTGATGCAATCCGGACAAAAAGGCTTTCTGCGGAGGAACTGACATGCTGTTTGTTAGCACTTGGATGGATCTGCGACAGGCGGCAGCAGGGGATGAAACTTTCAGGTGAGGTAACAGAGGAAGCACTCGATATTATCCAGAATATCGAAAGGGAATATAAAGTATTTGTTGTGGCAAAGTGCATAAAACCGCGCGAAGTTGCAATGAAGATGATTAACGGGGAATTTCTAAATGAAGATGAGGAGCAGTTTTTGCTGATTAAGCTGGAAATGTGATTCGTTTTTTAAATGGGTTGGATTTTACTGTCGGTTCTTATCTGATACTTGATTTTATACGCGGTTTATGGTATTTTTATAAAGTATTTTGAAATAATGTATCCCGCGTGAGTGCGCTGTCCATACGGGAGCAAGGACAGTGCGGCGTGATGTGCTATTTTGGTATCCTGCCGGCAGTCCTAAACTTTACGGCGCAGAAAGAGGTTGTTCCTTATGGAAAAGTATTTTCAGGTAAAAGAAAAGGGTTCCACCATCAGAACCGAGATTTTGGCCGGACTGACCACTTTTATGGCGATGGCTTACATCCTTATGGTTAATTCGGGCATGTTCGCCAACCTAGCAATGATGAACGGTACGACAGAGGATCGGATGTACAATGCCGTTTATATTGCCACGGCGATTTCGGCGGTTGCGGGGACGCTTTTGATCGGGCTGCTTGCCAACCTGCCGCTTGCGCAGGCTTCCGGCATGGGATTAAACGCGTTCTTCGTCTATACGGTATGCTTTGGATTCGGGCTGTCCTACGCAAACGCCCTTTTGCTTGTACTTTTTGATGGCGTGCTGTTTATTGCCCTGACGCTGACCGGCGTGCGAAAAAAAATATTTGACGCGATACCTGCTTGTGTGCGTATGGCAATACCGGCGGGTATCGGCCTGTTCATTGCATTCCTCGGGCTTCAGAATGCGGGGATTGTTGTGCAGGACAGTTCCACTTGTGTCACCCTGGTTTCGTTCAACGTATTTAATGGTACGGCGACCTGGGCAACGATTATGCCACTGCTTGTTACAATTTTCGCCCTGATTGCGATTGCTGCGCTCTCCGCTAAAAAAGTTAAGGGAGCCGTATTCTGGGGGATGCTTGGAAGTACAGTTGTTTATTATATCCTTGGGTTTACCGTAAAAGATTTTTATGTGGGATTCAGTGAAAAATTTAATTTCAACCCGTTTTCCGCATTTAAGGATTTTGGTGAGATTGCCCTTGGTAAAGTGTTTACGCAGGGGTTTGATTTTTCCGCTTACCTTGCGGATCACAGCGCAGCCTCGCTTATCATCCTTTTGGTAACCACCGCGCTTGCATTCTGCCTTGTCGATATGTTTGATACCCTCGGTACATTGTTTGGTGCCTGCTCGCGCGGCAATATGCTGACCGAAAAGGGTGAAGTTCCGAATTTTGAGAAGGCGATGCTGTCCGATGCGATTGCAACCGTTTGCGGTTCGGTCTGTGGTACTTCCACGGTTACTACTTTCGTAGAAGCGTCCTCCGGTATTGCAGAGGGAGGAAGGACGGGACTTTCTGCCATGGTTACGGCGGGCATGTTTTTTATCGCCATGTTTTTAAGCCCGGTTGCTTCGTTAATCCCGGGATGTGCGACTGCTGCGGTGCTGATTTTTGTAGGTGTCCTGATGATGGGCGCGGTTTTGAAGATTGAATGGAATAACCCTGCCATCGCGCTTCCGGCATTCCTGACAATTTCTTTTATGCCTTTTACTTACAATATCAGCTACGGGATTGCGTTTGGCCTGATTTCCTATATTTTCCTTAAGCTATTTACGGGCAAGGCAAAGGAAATCAATGTGGGGACATGGGTGATTGGGATACTGTTTGCTGTGATGTTCTTTGTAACACATTAAAGTATTAATAATATAGTACTATCCTATACCTGCGGCAACCATATTTTGCACCGTTTTCGATTTGGGGCGGCGTAAAATAGCCGCAGGTTTACCAAAACAAAAATTTCACGGACTCTTCTAAGTATTTTGTCTTTGTTCCGGCACCCATTGGATGTATGTAAAAATTTACCATTCTTTAATCATTTAAATAGGTCTGTTTCCGTGGTTAAATCCGTTATGTCCAAGACAGATAGGGATTGGATGTTTGGGGGAACTGTGCTTTTTTGTGCATTGGTAATATATTTTTGTAAAGATATAAGGACAGGTTTTTATTTGTAGACTGGATGGAATAGAAAATAATATTTATAAATATTTATATACACAAAAACAAATCATTT
>CAMWUU010000185.1 GCA_947177515.1 uncultured Lachnospiraceae bacterium | reverse complement strand
ATGATACGGCGACCACCGAGATCTAAACTATCCTCTTCGTCGGCAGCGTCAGATGTGTATATTATACAGCACCAATGCAGACGGTTTTGCCGTTAGAACGCAGATTGCTTTTGGCGGGGAGATGTGCTATACTTGGGTCAGCAAGCTAACCGATAATTCGGAATATGGAGGCAGAAATATGTTTGAATGTGGTACATATGAATATGGGTTGAAAACCGGAGATTTACCGGAAAAAGAAATGGTCAAAATCTTTGAAAGGGCACTCAGTAAAATCGCTGGGGAAATCAATGATTCCCGTATTCCAAAAAAGCGGAAACTTAAAAAGATGACTGGTCCGTTTGGTCGCTCTACTCCAGACGCAAAACCGCCAGAATATGATTATATCTATCTTTATAGTCATAGACCCAGTAATTTGTTTTTGCAGTTGTACCCTAATCAAGAGAAGAATGGGAGGGTGAAATTTTCACAGGAGGGAATTATCTGGAATATGTACTTTTACATTTTGCCGGACTATCCAAATCGGATATCCGATGTGGATCATATCCAAGAGTTTGGCAGCAGGGTGATTGAGGAATTATTCCAGACGCTTCCCTGCGAAAAGGTATTCATTAAGAAATATGCCCCCGGTGAAGATAGACTTTAGTGAAGCATTAAGGCTTCAGGAAATTAATGGTATTGGTATATTTTTGGATATAAAGCATGGGTCTGCAATAGGATATATATAGGATGCGACCAGGGACATTATAAAAAATTCCTGGACATTGCACATTAAAGATGAGTTTGATTTGTGTTGAAATGTTTTAGATGATACAATTAAACCGGAAATGTAAGCGGTTATTGAAAAGGTGTAAAGCTGATATAAAAGAAAAGGGAAAGACTAAAAGGCCGCTATATAACTGAAATTGATACCAGATGTAGGAAAAATTAAAATTTTCTTACGCTTTTTGCTTGAAATATTGGCAATAAAGGAATATAATATAATTGGAACAAATTTGGCTTTTCTGCTTTGAACTGGAAAACCGGTTTATTTTTGGCTGTAATATAAGCAAAGAAAATTGCAAGATTGTAGAAACATACTTTGCTAGGTTAATTTACAGGCAGGGATAAAGGGTCTTAAATGGCGTGGGTGGAAGGTTCAAATTGCATAGTACCATTTGCAAAAATTTTTTAGGGAAGCCAATATTGAATATAATTATGGAGGGCTGAAAATGAGTACAACAACGCAAATGTCAGCAAGGGACAGGATTCTCGCTTTGCTTGACGCAAACAGTTTTGTTGAGATCGGCGCTTTGGTGACAAAGAGGAATACCGATTTTAACTTGCAGGGGAAAGAGGCTCCTTCGGATGGTGTCATCACCGGATACGGCGTGATCCATGGCAGGCTCGCCTATGTTTATGGGCAGGATGTTTCCGTGATGAACGGGACGATGGGGGAAATGCACGCGAAGAAGATTATGGCATTGTATGACCTTGCATTAAAGGTAGGCGCGCCGGTGGTTGGTTTTGTGGATTGTGCAGGACTAAGGCTCCAGGAAGCAACGGACGCGCTTGCGGCATTCGGCGGTATCTATTTAAAGCAGGCACAGGCATCCGGTATTATCCCGCAGATTACGGCGGTGGTTGGGAGCTGCGGCGGCGGCAGTGCGGTACTTGCATCCATGAGCGATTTTGTTTTTATGGAGGAGAAGAACGGCAAGCTGTTTGTCAATGCGCCAAATACCTTGGATGGAAACAACGCAGGCAAATGCGATACTGCGGCAGCGGGTTATATGGCAGCAAAGGGTGTGGCGGATTTTGTCTACGGGACGGATGAGGCATTAGTTGAGGGAATCCGCGAACTGATGAGCGTGCTCCCTTACAATAATGCGGAAGAAGCCGCCGGCGAAACGGATACGGATGATTTAAACCGCACGCTTGACAATCTGACCGCGGAGCTTTCCGATACAACGCTCGCGCTCTCCGATATTTCGGATAATGGTCTGTTTGTTGAAGTAAAGAAGGATTATGCAAAGGAGATGGTTACCGGTTTTATCCGCTTAAACGGGATGACTATCGGGGCGGTGGCAAACCGCACAGCCGAGCTTTCCGAGAACGGGAAAACTGTGGCGAAATTTGAGGACAGGCTGACGACTGCGGGCTGCTACAAGGCGGAGAGCTTTGTAAAATTCTGTGATGCGTTTGGCATCCCGCTCCTTACTTTAACAAATGTATCCGGCTATGCTGCAACGGTTCCGGAGGCGGCGGGCATCGGGATTGCGGCTGCAAAACTGACCTATGCGTTTGCAAGCGCCACGGTGCCGAAGATTAATGTGGTAACGGAAAAAGCATATGGCAGCGCCTATATCACAATGAATTCCAAGCATATTGGGGCGGATCTGGTCTATGCGTTGGAGGATGCAAAGATTGGTACGATGGATGCGGATCTGGCTGTCCAGATTATGTATGCGGAGGAATTGAAGGGGGCGGATGCAGCGGGACTTAAGGTGGAGAAGGCAAAGGAGTACGATGCCCTTTCCCAGAGTGCGTTAGCAGCGGCGAAGAGGGGCTATGTTGACGCGGTGCTAACACCGGGTGCCCTGCGCAAACACCTGCTTTATGGTTTTGAGATGTTATTCACAAAGAGGGAAAGCCTGCCAGGCAAAAAGCATGGCACGGTTTGATGAGGTGATGCATTTATGAAAAATATCAAAAAGATTGCGGCATGTGCAGGCGGTATTTTTGGGGCGCTCCTTGCAAACCCATTTGTGGCGATGGCGGCAACAGAAGCCACGCAGAAGAAAAGTCTGGGTGAGCGGATGCTGACGGCGCTTCTTAACACGGTAATGGGGATTATGATCGTGTTTATCGTGCTGCTTTTGATCGCCTGGATTATTTCACTTTTCAAATATATCAATAAATTTGAGGCAAGCCAGGCAGCCAAAAAAGCGGCCATGACAGTCGTGGAAGAAGTGCCTGTGCCAGTAGAAACGGTGGAAGCTGCGAAGGAAGAGCTTTCGGATGACTTAGAACTGGTTGCGGTTGTGACAGCAGCCATCCATGCCTACGAGGAATCGCAGGGCAATGAAGTGCCAGCGGATGGGCTTGTGGTGCGCAGTATCCGCAAGGTGGGCAAAGCAAATTGGCAGAATGCGTAATGGATACCTGAAAACCTGTAAAAACGTAATATCCGTAAAACGGGATGTTTCGTTTTCAGGATTATCTATACCGGTTTATTGGAACCGATCCAAAATAATTAAAATTTTTTATCCCGCTGGCTTGCGGAAGAATGGAGGACAAAAATGAAGAGTTATACAATCACAGTGAATGGCAATGTATATGATGTAACCGTTGAAGAGGCGGCGGAGGGAGCGGCACCGGTAGCCACAGCGGCACCAAAGCCAGCAAAGGCAGCAGCGCCAAAAGCGGCAGCAAAGGAAGTAGCAGCCGGCGCACAGGGCAGTGTAAAGGTAACGGCACCGATGCCGGGTAAGATCCTTGCAATCAAGGCGGCGGCAGGAAAGGCAGTAAAGAAAGGCGAGGCTATTCTTGTGCTTGAGGCAATGAAGATGGAGAATGAGATCGTTGCCCCACAGGATGGCACGGTTGCAAGTATCAATACTTCTGTAGGCGCAAGCGTGGAGGCTGGTGAGGTTTTAGCGACCCTGAACTAAGGATTTGCAGAATTTTCGTGGAGGTAACGAAATGGATTATGTAATAGAAACCCTGGAAAACCTCGCCAAACAGACCGCTTTTGCTTCGCTGAACTGGGGCAATGTACTGATGATTTTTGTGGCGCTGGGTTTTTTGTATCTGGCAATCAAAAAGGGATATGAGCCTCTTTTGCTGGTTCCGATCTCGTTTGGTATGCTTTTGGTAAATATGTATCCTGATATTATGGCAGCGCCTTATGTGGATGAGGCCGGCATCTCACATGCGGGTGGTCTGCTCCACTATTTTTACCTGATGGATGAGTGGAGTATCCTGCCGTCCCTGATTTTTATGGGTGTTGGTGCAATGACGGACTTTGGGCCGCTGATTGCGAACCCGCTAAGTTTCTTGCTTGGCGCGGCAGCGCAGATCGGTATCTTTGGTGCTTATTTGATGGCGATCCTAATGGGCTTTAATGATAAGGCAGCAGCGGCGATCTCCATTATCGGCGGTGCGGATGGCCCGACCTCGATCTTCCTTGCCGGCAAACTTGGACAGACGGATTATATGGGACCGATTGCGGTAGCAGCGTATTCCTATATGTCGCTTGTCCCGATTATCCAGCCTCCGATCATGCGTTTACTGACGACGGAGGAGGAGCGCAAGATTAAGATGGAACAGCTCCGCCCGGTATCGAAACTAGAGAGAATTCTCTTCCCGATTATTGTTACGGTTGTTGTTGTCCTGATCCTGCCGTCCACGGCACCGCTTGTAGGTATGCTGATGCTAGGCAACCTGTTCCGTGAAAGCGGCGTGGTAAAACAGTTGACAGAAACTGCCTCGAACGCGCTGATGTACATTGTCGTAATCCTTCTTGGCACTTCAGTTGGTGCGACGACAAGCGCGGAAGCGTTCTTAAAATGGGATACCTTAAAGATCGTTGCTCTTGGTCTGATTGCCTTTGCACTTGGCACAGGTGCCGGTGTAATGTTCGGGAAGATTATGTCCAAGGCGACGCATGGCAGGGTAAATCCTCTGATTGGTTCCGCGGGTGTATCCGCTGTGCCGATGGCGGCGCGCGTTTCCCAGAAAGTCGGTGCGGAGGCTGACCCTACAAACTTCCTCCTTATGCACGCAATGGGACCGAATGTTGCCGGTGTAATCGGGACAGCAGTGGCGGCCGGCGTATTTATGGCAATATTCGGCGTATAAAGTATATTTAGTATCTGTCCTTTCAGTGTCAGGGGGTGATAGTGGGAGGACAATACGGAACTCTAAAACAGCATATGTCTAGCAAAACCCGGTGAAAATTCCGGGAAGCGGATATATGCGGAACTTGAAATAGGAGGCATTTAAAATGGCTGAACAGGTGAAAAAACCTTTAAAGATTACGGAAACGGTGTTACGTGATGCCCATCAGTCCCTGATTGCAACAAGAATGTCTACCGAGCAGATGCTGCCGATCGTAGATAAGATGGACAAAGTGGGTTATTATGCAGTTGAGTGCTGGGGGGGTGCAACGTTTGATGCATCCCTGCGTTTCTTAAAAGAAGATCCGTGGGAAAGACTGCGCAAGCTGCGCGATGGATTTAAGAACACAAAACTCCAGATGCTTTTCCGTGGTCAGAATATTCTTGGTTATAATCATTATGCGGATGATGTTGTGGAGTATTTTGTGCAGAAGTCGATTGCGAACGGTATTGATATCATACGTATCTTTGACTGCTTCAATGACCTGCGCAATCTTCAGACCGCAGTAAAGGCGGCAAACAAGGAAAAAGGACATGTACAGATTGCGCTCTCCTATACCCTGGGGGATGCTTACACGCTTGAGTACTGGACTGACATGGCAAAGAAGATTGAGGAGATGGGGGCGGACTCCCTGTGTATCAAGGATATGGCGGGACTTTTAGTACCATATGAAGCAACGAAGCTGGTTAAGGCGTTAAAAGCCGGAACAAAACTTCCGATTGAGATGCATACGCATTATACTTCCGGTGTTGCTTCCATGACGTATTTAAAATCCGTTGAGGCCGGGGCGGATATTATTGATACTGCGATGTCCCCGTTTGCGATGGGAACGAGCCAGCCGGCGACGGAGGTTATGGTGGAAACCTTCCGTGGCACCGAGTACGATACTGGGCTTGACCAGAATCTTTTAGCAGAGATTGCGGACTATTTCCGTCCGATGCAGGAAGATGCGTTAAAGACCGGACTCCTCAACCCGAAAGTAATGGGCGTAAATATCAAGACCCTGCTGTATCAGGTTCCAGGCGGTATGCTTTCGAACCTTGTGTCACAGCTTAAGGAAGCGCATGCGGAGGATAAATATTATCAGGTTCTTGAGGAAATCCCGAGGGTGCGCAAGGACTTTGGCGAGCCGCCGCTTGTTACCCCGTCTTCCCAGATTGTTGGTACGCAGGCTGTACTTAATGTGCTGCAGGGCGAACGTTACAAGATGGTAACAAAGGAATCAAAGAAAGTTCTTTCCGGCGAGTTTGGGGAAACCGTAAAACCGTTTAATAAGGAAGTCCAGAAAAAGTGCATTGGCGATGTGAAACCGATCACCTGCCGTCCGGCAGATCTGATTAAGCCGCAGCTTGCAGAGTACGAGAAGGAAATTGCACAGTGGAAGCAGCAGGATGAGGATGTTTTATCCTATGCCTTATTCCCTCAGGTTGCAACCGAGTTCTTTAAGTACCGTCAGGCACAGCAGGAGAAAGTGGATGTAACTGCTGCGGATACAACAAACAAGGCTTATCCGGTATAAGGAACCAGAAGGGCATTTTGTCAGGCTATATCCGGACTTTATCGAAAAAAGTTTGGAAAAGGGGGATTGTAAATGGGAATTTCGGTTTTGAAACTACCGTTTACATCCCCCTTTTTGGCTGGAATAAGTTAAGGAATGGAAGCTAAAAATGGAAGCGGGGGAAATTATGGAGGGACAAAACAGGGAGCAGGTAAAGCCCTATAAAAAATCTGCGGATTATTCTTATACCCTTGGGGCATTCCCAACGATTGAGATGATTAAGAGTAAAATGGTGAAAGTAAGGGAAGTCTATGTGCATTCGTCGTTCACCGACACCGAAAACCTGGCTATGTTGTGCCGGGAGAATAATATCCCGCTGCGCACGGCGAACCGGCAGATTGCGCGTTTAAGTGATAAGGAGAATATCTTTGTTATCGGGGTTTTCGAAAAATATAAACAGGAAATCGACCCGGGAAAATCCCAGATTGTGCTGGTGAATCCCTCCAATATGGGCAATCTCGGGACGATTCTTCGCACAGCAGTCGGTTTTGGTATTTATGATATTGCGTTGATTGGTTCTGCCGCGGATGTGTTTCATCCCAAGGTAGTCCGCTCTTCCATGGGTGCCCTGTTCCGGTTGCGGCATCAGTATTTTGATAATTTTTCGTTATACCGCGCACAGAATCCGGGACAGGAAGTTTTTACGTTTATGTTGAATGGGGAAAAAACGTTAACCCTTGCAGATTGTCCGAAACCAAAGCTTTTTTCGCTTGTATTTGGAAACGAGGCAACGGGGCTGGATGACTCATATCTTCGTGTGGGAACCAGTGTAATGATTCCGCAGTCCCCCTATGT
>CAMWUU010000184.1 GCA_947177515.1 uncultured Lachnospiraceae bacterium | reverse complement strand
TCTTTACCGTTTTTAATACTTTTTTAACGAAAATAACGGTTAAAATCCCAAAACTTTAAACCTGTTCCTGATCTTTTAACTGGCGGATTACCCGGCTTGTGCCAAGACGATGTGCACCAAGTTCCACAAAACGTTTTGCATCGAGTAGATCCGCAATACCACCTGCCGCCTTGATCTTCACCTGTTTGCCCACATGTTCCTTAAAAAGAGTAATATCGGAAAAAGTAGCACCCGCCCCGGCAAACCCTGTTGAGGTTTTGATAAAATCCGCACCCGCCGCAGTCACCACCTCGCACATCCGGATTTTTTCCTCCCCGCTTAACAGGCAGGTTTCAATAATAACCTTTAATACTTTATCCCCCGCGGCTTCCTTGATTGCCCGGATTTCCTCTTTTACAAGGTCAAAGCGCCCTTCCTTTACCCAGCCAAGATTCACCACCATATCCACCTCGTCTGCACCGTTTAAAAGGGCATCCTTTGTTTCAAATACCTTGACGGCAGTTGTACTGTAGCCATTTGGGAAGCCGATTACCGTACAAACTGCCATGCGCCCACAAAGATATTCTTTTGCCCTCTTTACAAACGAAGGCGGGATGCAGACGGATGCCGTCCCATATTCAAGTGCATCATCGCAGAGTGCCCTGATCTCTTCCCAGGTTGCCGTCTGCGCAAGCAGCGTATGATCAACCAAAGACACAATTTCTAAATCCTTTTCGGTCATAATTTTTCCCTCTTTCCCCGCCTTATGGTTATATTCCCTCTTTTTTGTCCCCCTCCTCAATCCCCGCCGCAACCGCAAGCGCAACTTCCATCATATCGGAAAAGGAGTTCTGGCGTTCTTCTGAGGAAAGCGCCTCCCCGGTATACAAATGATCCGAGATGGTCAACAGGCAGAGGGCTTTTTTGCCGGCATAAGCCGCATTCAGGTACAGGGCGGCTGCCTCCATTTCCACACAGAGCACCCCCATCGCCTTCCAGGCATCGTTTGCTGTATGATCCGCAGAATAAAAAGTATCCGAAGAGAGGATATTGCCGATTTTTACCGGGATATTTTTCTGCCTTGCCGCCGCAACCGCGCGTTCCACTAGGGAAAAATCCGCTGTCGGCGCAATCGTTCCCGGCAGTTTGTACTGTGCGGCATAATTCGAGTTGGTCGATGCCGATAGACCAACCACGATATCCCGAACTTTTACCCCATCGGAAAATCCCCCGGCCGAACCGATTCGGATTATATTATCCACCCCATAAAAATGGTAGAGTTCATAACTGTAAATCCCGATGGATGGCATACCCATACCACCGCCCATCACGGAAACTAGCTTTCCCTGATAGGTTCCCGTAAATCCTAACATATTGCGCACCTCATTAAAACAGGTAACGTTAGTAAGATAATGATCTGCAATATATTTTGCCCTTAGCGGGTCGCCTGGCATCAGCACGGTTTTTGCGATCCCGCCCTCCCTCGCCGCATTGTGCGGTGTCGGTGTCAAAACTGCCATAAAAATCCCCCTTTCCGTGATTTCCTGCAATCTATTGCTGCAATTATACCACATTTTCCCATAAAGGTAAAGGGATTAAGCTCCTTGCGCTACCCGTTTTTTCTCCTCTTTTCGCTTGCCGGGAGGGAAACCCTGAAAATCCGGCGCGCCAGCTCACGGAAGCTGAATGGGATTAACGGATAAATATAGCTTTTCCCGGCAATTGTCTTGTTAAAGCAAATACAGATCAACGCAAACAAAAGTCCTGCGGCAAATCCCCAAATCCCGAACCATGCTGTAAGCAGCAGGGTGATGATGCGCATAAATTTCAGTGCATAGCCCAGTTCAAAATTAACCTGCGTGTAATTTGCGATTGCCACAAATGCCATATACATCATGGCCTCCGCGTTAAACCAACCGGAACTTACCGTAAATTCGCCAATTACCAGACCGGATACCACACTTAACGGAGTGCTTAGCATATTGGGCGTATTGATTGAGGCAAGCCGCAGACCGTCAATTGTAAACTCCAGGATCAAAAACTGCCAGATCAATGGGATATTCATTGTTTCCTTAATCGCAATAAACTCAAATCCCTTTGGCACATATTCCGGATATTCCGTTAATAGCAAAAACAGCGGGGTCAAAATCACTGCCAGAAAATCGATGATAATGCGCGAAAGACGCAGGTATGTCCCTGTGACCGGCGGGAAATAATAATCGTCCGCTTCCTCGACAATATCAAAAATACTTGCCGGAAGCACCATCGCTGACGGTGAATTATCAACCAGAAGAACGATGCTGCCTTCTAGGATACAGGCTGCCGCACTATCCGGACGCTCCGTATATTTAAATTTCGGGAACGGGTCGAACCATTTTGTGTGGAACATGCTCTCTGCAAGGCTCTGCTGATTCATTGTCAGTGCGTCCACCGAAATACTGTTGATCCGATCCGTTACCTTTTTTAAAAATTCCTTGTCCACGCGGTCTTCCATATAGCAGACCGCGATATCCGTGCGCGAACTCTTGCCCGCCGACATCATCTCGATTGTAAACTGTGGCGTGCGGATGCGGCGACGGATTAAGGCGGTATTAAATGCCAGCGTTTCCACAAAGCCGTCCTTTGAACCGCGCATGGCCTTGTCCTTATCCGGCTCGGTTACACCCCTGGCTGGATAATCGCGGAAATCAATGGTGAGTGCCTGTGCAAAACCGTCGATAAAAAGCGCCGGTTTCCCCGATAAGATTGCGCCCAGAAGCTCATCCACATCCTGCACTTTTTCCAGTTCCCCGTATGGCATGTATTTTTGCAGCAGTTCCTCCATGGTTTGTGGTGTATCCTGCTCCGTGATGCCCCCAAAATATTGCAGAAGTTTCTGCATGGTCATATCCTTGTGGAAACCATCAATAAAATAAAAACATGCCTCCTTTTTTCCAATTAAAAATACACGTTTTAAAATATCATAGTTTTTCTTTACCTGTAAAATTTCATCAAAGCGCTTCATATTTTCTTTAAGCGCCGAATCAAGTGGGATACCCTTCCACTGCTGCACATTTTTGCTTTGGCTGCCACCTGTATCACCATGTGGTCTTTCCTGCCCTGCCCTGTCTTGTTTCTCTTTTTTATCCATATTCCAGCCTTCTCCTTTACCACATTCTTTCCTGTATAGATATTTCTCGAACCAATTCTTGAAATCCATAAGGATAATCATTCTTTAGCATGCACAATTTCCGGATTTTTACCGCAAAAGATAAGAAAGAACATTTATTTTTTTCACAAAAAGGAGTAAGATTTTGTCGTGGGACAGTATTGATACAGAGCAATATCTCCCCATTTAACTATGTATAATTTATCATTCCTGTTTTTACCATGGAGGACATATGGATAATTCAACCAGAACAAAACATTCCCTGTTTAACTATTTTTTCGGGATTGAACAGATGATAAAAAAAACAGAACCACTAGGACAGCTTCCGACAACCGCCAATGCTTACCGCAATTTCCTGAAAATGGCCTGGCCTTCGGCGCTTGAATCACTCTTAGTCGGCCTGATTGGCTCCATCGATACCATGATGGTCGGCACAATGGGGGAAAATGCAATCAATGCGGTAGGCATCACCAACCAGCCGAAATTCATCCTGCTTGCCGTAATTTTTTCCCTTAACGTCGGGGTGGTCGCCGTTGTGGCCAGACGCAGGGGCGAGGGCGATGAGGCGGGGGCTAACCATACCATGCGTGTTGCCATCCTTCTCTCCGGGCTGCTCTCCCTTTTTGCTTCCGCGCTCGGTTTCCTCTTTGCAAGACCCATCCTGGAATTTGCCGGCGCGGATGTGGTTTATCTTGAGGATGCAGTAACCTATTTCCGCATCCTGTGTGTAAGCATCGTTTTTACCGCGCTGAATTTAACCATCAATGCAGCGCAGCGCGGATGTGGCAATACAAAAATTTCCATGCGCACCAATATCGTTGCAAATATTGTAAACGTTATTTTTAATTACCTGCTGATTCACGGAATCTGGATTTTCCCGGAATGGGGCGTGGCCGGTGCCGCCGTGGCAACGGCACTCGGCGCGGTATCGGCCTGCCTAATTTCTTTCGCGACCCTTCTTAGCAAAAAAGGATATCTCTCCCTTATGCGCCGGGGGTCTTTTAAACCAACCGCCGCCATTCTCAGACCGGTTTTAAAAGTGAGCAGCAGCGCATTTATTGAGCAGGTTTTTATGCGTATCGGCTTTTTTGCCTACGCAAAAATTGTTGCGGGGCTAGGTCCGACTCCCTACGCCGTGCATTTGATCTGCATGAATATTCTAAACCTGTCATTTTGCTTTGGTGACGGGCTTGGCATCGCCGCCTCGGCACTTGTCGGACAAAATCTTGGCTCACACCGTCCGGATCTGTCCACTATCTATGGCAAAGTCGGCCAGCGCATTGCCTTTGTGTGTTCGACCTTCCTCTTCCTGCTCTTTGTCTGTGCAAGACATGGGCTTATCTGGCTGTTTGCCAAGGAACCCGAAACCATTGCCCTCGGCGGGACAATCATGGTGATCATGGCATTTTCCACGCATTTCCAGACCTCGCAGGTTGTGCTTAACGGCTGCCTGCGGGGTGCCGGGGATTCCGCGTTTGTCGCAGCTACCTCGATGGTGAGTATTGCCCTAATCCGCCCCATCCTCACCTATCTTCTGTGCTACCCTATGGGACTGGGGCTTTCTGGGGCATGGTTCTCGCTGGTTGTTGACCAGGGATTCCGTTTTATCGCGGGGTTTTCCCGCTTTTCAAGCGGGAAATGGACGCGGATCAGACTGTAAAAATTATTACCAGAATCCAAAACTTTTACCGCCCCAGTACACCAGTCCAAGCACCCAGCTACTGACAATCCCATAAAGGATGACTGGTCCTGCGATTGTAAAAATTTTACATCCCACACCGAACACCCACCCCTCCTGCTTAAACTCGATAGCCGGCGCTGCCACGGAGTTGGCAAAACCTGTGATTGGTACGACCGTCCCTGCTCCCGCGAAACATGCAATCTTCTGGTACCAGTTCAGCCCCGTGGTCAAAACAGAAAGGAATATCAAGCTTAAGGTGGTGTAGGAAGCTGCGGACTCCTTATCAAGTCCAAAAGACTGATACAGGTTATTTAGTCCCTGCCCAAGCACACAGATCAGGCCTCCTATCAGATAGGCCTTACCAATATTTCCAATCATACTGCGCTTTGGAGTAGCTTTTTTTACATACTGGTTATATACTTTCTCCCGCTTTTTGGGGTCTGTTTCCTTCACCGCCTCCCCCGCAAGCGCTTTATCTTCCGGTTTCATATTCTGTTGTATTTCTTTTGCTTTTTGTTCCGGATCTGACATATTCCACCTCCATGCTGCATTTTTTGTGAAACGGCGGATGGAAATTTATCCATCCGCTAAAAAAACAAATCTATCACCGAACCAACGAGCTTTCCAAATGCAAAAGTGAGCACAAATGCTGTTAGTCCCCGGTTCAGTTTGATACGCCTTGAAAAAATCGGCACTACGTTAAGAAGCTCCGCCAGCGCAATGGACAGACACCCTACATTGATCCCGGCAAAAAAGCCGAACAAAAGACTAAATGTGGCTCCCATCCGTGGCATAACAAGCGATGGCTCATACAAAAACAGTATATTTCCCACTGCTGCCCCAACCACCACCAGATCCTCATACAAAGGAATATGGCGGATGCTTTTTGTGCGCGCCGTCATACGGGAAACAACCCCGATCATTGTGACGAATGCAAACATTCCTGCCGCCACAAGCCCCCCGCTGCAAATACCAATCACAAGCAGCGCCGCCTGTATGCACCACTCCCTAAACATCGATGGTCTTTCCCTCCCTTCCGGCCGTCTTGATTATGGAATCATTGACTTCCTTCTCATAGATGCGTAACTGCACCTGAAGCGGCGTAGGGTCGGAACTCATTTTTAAATGGGAAAAATGATTAAAGAAAATGATAATGCCCGACGGCAACCCGATACAATAACCAAGTTCTAAAAGTCCCGGTTTATCCGGCTCGCTGCCTGCCACAATACGGTAGAGCTTGGCAAAAATATCCGTCACGCTGGCATCCTGGTTAAAAGTCATAATTGTAAAGGCAGAGCCTACGGCTACCGCAATACAGACAAAAACGATTTTCACATAGCCAAGCCATTTCTGTTTTTTCCCCGGCGGCTGGTATTCCACAATAAAATCCGTTTCTCCCGCATTGATAATTAGCGTGTCCGGATGCTGTTTCTGGATTAGTTCAATCACTTTCAGCACCGAGAAAATATACTTCTGTTTTGTCTGCTTGTCCGGGACAACAAAGAGCACCTCCCGCCCTAACTCGTCTATCCTTTTCCTATCCGCTCCCGTCATTGTGACCACATCCTCAAGATAGACCTTTGGGTTAGTCACAATTGTTGCCTGCTCCGCTTTTATATAGATTACACGTTCCGCTGCCATGTACCCCACATCCCTTCAAGCCCCTTTACTTCCCCAAATATTTTTCTGGTGCCTTCGGGTACAAAGGTACCCTTCTGCACAAATGTGCCCTCGGGTACAAAGGTACCCTTCTGCACAAATGTGCCTTCGGGTACCTTACTGTTTTTTTCTTGGGAAAAGAGAAGGTAACAGCCAACCACCAGCGCGAAAACAATTATAAAAATTCCTGTAAGCCAAACTGCTTTCTTCATTTTTATCCTCCATCCTGCCTAGCTACCTGGCAATTCTTAATGATTTCATGTTCTGCGCTTAGTTTTTTCGCAAATCAGAAATAATATGCAAAAAAACTGTTGCAAAATATCAATCCCAGGAATTTCCTTTCCGCTGGATTTCTATTTTGCAACAGTTTTTAAATTAATTCTTGGTTACCGTAATCGTTAGTTTCAAAACGCCCGGGGTATAATTTGTCTTTTCCGCCGTAATTACAATCTCATAGGTATTCGTTCCGTTTTCATTGTAAGCAGGCGCAGTAAATGTGATATTCCCATTTGCAACCGTCAGACCCGCCTCACCCGGAAGGGTTGTGGTATGTTTGACCGCCGCATCCGTAATCTGTGTTTTGCCCTGTGAAACGCCATAGTTCAACTCAGCTTTCGTCCCCGCCTGGATAACCATGGTGCCTGCACCCAGCCCCTGCCCTGCCGCATCAATCTCAAGCGGCGGAAGCCATGAAGCCGCAATGGAATTTGACGAAGGAAGCCTTGCCGGCGTAACCTTACCGTCCTTTGACGTAACAGCCTTAGCAC
>CAMWUU010000183.1 GCA_947177515.1 uncultured Lachnospiraceae bacterium | reverse complement strand
CCTTTGAAGGAGCCACGGAAAGATAAAAGTCAAATCCATTATTCTTCGCATAATCAAGCAGGGATTTTAGTTCCTTTTTACTTCCATTTGCACCCGTTAATTTTGCCTCCGAATTCATCTGGCTGTCCATACCGCCGTTAAATGCACCGTCGTACTGAACCTGGTAGCGCACGCCCGAAAGATCATCCATAATCTCTTTTAATTCCCCATAACTCGTCATGGAATAAACCGAGTTGTACGGGATCCCAACAAAACGCTTCTGCATCGAGAGCGCCCCGACAAATTCCAGGTACAAACTGCCAGCGCCATCACCGTAGGAAGTGCTAAAACCATAGCGGTCCGCCAGATATGCCTGATAATCCTTTGCCATATCAAAATATGTAACCTGCCCGCCGTACATCCGGTAGCGCACCGTACAATCGATATCCTGCATCCCGGTCTGCACCAGGTAATTCGCAGAATTATCGCTGTATGCGCCGTTGATTTTCACCCTCTGGAACTGGTTGATATCAAAGGAAGCATATGCGCGGTTGTACTTTGAACTTCCCTCCGTAGTCCCTGCCAGTTTCACATTGATATAGGCATTGTACGCGCCCGACTCGATAATGGCAAAAAATCCCTTCTCGGTATTTTCCGCTGGTCCATAGCCCATACCATAGACCGGCATCATAAGTTCCTCGCCATACTCCGGCATATAGTAATAATCCTTAAAATAATCGTTGTCGTAGACCGGGCGCTCATAATCCTTAATGGTCGGCTGGTTGCTGTTAAAGGAAAAGAGTGCACCTGCGCCATCCGGCACTAAGATATAGCCATCCTCATAGTCCGATGAAGCTGCCGCGCCAAAATTCGGCAAAAACTTTACGTTCTGGATACTGTAATAATCATTGTTGGAAACCATCGCGCCCGCAGGCATACGCACAACGAATTCGCCATTCTGCAACGTTGCCTCAACGGTGATATCAAAATCCGCCGGCTCCGCAATCACTACCGTAAAATCAAACTGCTCCGCGTCCTCAAACAGCATATCCTGCGTGTAACCCACAATCCGCACGATTTCAAGCATCTGTTTTACCGCGCTGACCGGAGGTGTCCCGGTGTAAGTAACCGCGTAGCATTCTTCCATAATACTTTGCTTGTAGACAAGTCCGAGTGCCATCAGGTAACGCTGTTCCTGCGCTGCCGTGATCTCCCCCGCCTCCTTCGCCTTCTTTAAACCGCCGACAAAGAATTCCTCGTAGCGCTCAATGGACATTTTCTTCGGGCAGTACTCGTAAAAGCGCTGGGATTCCCCCTCGTTAAAATTCATATGGATACGCACACCGTCCGCAATACGCTGCATATCGTAGGAGCCGAGCGCCACGCTGTTATCGTAGGAATTCCACTCGTTTAGATTGTTGTCCTCCCCTAAGTACTGCACGGAAAGCAGCGCCTTATCGCTTCCCTCCTCCGCGGCGGAAAGCCCCGAAGTAAGCACAGCACCCGTCGCCGGATCTACCAGCTCGAAAATCATATCCGCCGTGGAAAGATAAAGCTGTCTGCCGCCGTTCTCCGCGATCAGAATCCTGCCCCCGTCCTTAGCGATATTGCCAAGCGACTCCGACAGCGGCGCACTCTTCACATCCGGGATGTTCCCGCTTTTTACAAAGAGCACAGGGATCATATAGATCACCCCAATCAAAAGCGCGGCACCAAGAATCGTAAGGAACAGCTTGCGAATCACATGTTTTGCGTAGAAGCGCCGGATTGCCTTAACCGCCTTGCTTTCTTTTAAATTCTTCAAAAAATTCATGACTGGCGCCTCCCTTCTACAATCTCCGGATCATTTCCTGCGCGACGGAGATGATAAAGGTTACCATCTGCTCAATCAGCGTAAAGAAAAGCATTCCGATAAATACAATGATAGCTGCTGCGACAAAGGTTAAAAAGATTGCCGCCGCGTTTTTTCCAAAGGTGTACTCATGTATGGTCAAAAGCCCTGCTACCAGCATAAAAACCGACCAGATAAGCCCCATGGAAACAACGACATTCAAAATCATCGCTTCTTCCAGTATGATAAAATTGCTTACAAATACCTTGATTATGATACCGAACATATATGGAATCAGCGAGTAACCTAACACCGTAACAATCGCAGGAAGATTTCCGCTGCCATTAAGAAGCGTTGTCACCGTCCAGTTACTCACAGCAAACAGCACTAAGATCAGAACGGTCGTAGAGAAAATGGAAACGCTGTTCATCGCTTCAAGTTGGTTCGTATTCATAATAAAGCCGGTATACTGGTGCTCCACACAGCGCAGAACCCCAAAAACCATCAAAAGGATCACCGCAAGCAGCGTACTGCCCTTTTTCCGGAAACGGATTTCATAAAACCCGTCAAAAGGATGGAAAACCGATTGTTTCAGATAACCGAGTTTTTCGCGAATCTCTTCCTTCACTTCTTCTTCCCTCCTTTTTTATGGTAGCGGACTTCCGTAAAGATCATCCAGCCAATCAGCACGAGAAAAATCACCATGATAACAGGGAAATATTTCTCAAGCATCTCGCTGCGGTAGCCGTTGTAGGCTTTCGAGTAGAACACGCGGTTTTGCCCGAGTTTAAAGTACTCCATCGCTTTCTTATACTCGCTCTTCATCAGGTAATTTTTTCCAATTCCACTGTAAGCCACATCATAATTAACATTGAGTTTAGTCGCCTTCTCAAAATGCACAAGCGCATCGTCCCACCGCCCATTATAATAGCAGCGGTTCCCGTCGAGCACCGCCTGACCGAACTCGGTCGGTGCGAGGATATAGGCACATTTTAAGGTCTTGTCGGAAACAACCAGCTTATCGCCAAGCCAGGCGATTCCGGACGGATCTTTAAACTCTCCTTTTAAGTTTCCGATTGTGCCAAAAACATTTAGGAGTTCGCCGTCGAAATTATACAAAAAAATCCTGCCGTGTGCGCGGTCAATCAGCGCGTAGGTGCCATAGTCCGTCACCGCGATATCAACAAAACGGCTGCCCTGGTCATCTCCGTGAAGACTCCAAATCTCACCAACTACCGGGATATTCCCCTCTGCACGTAACACGTTCTTACCTTTGGAATTTAGGCGGAATACCATATCCGCAGCGGAGGTATCATAAGTCACCGCCATTACAAAGCCCTCACCGTCCAGTGTGATATTGTTAAAGGCTGGTGCATAGGTCTTTGACATCTGCGATTTCTGCTCATCGCTTGCAAGCGATTTCCAGAAATAATCAATCAGGCTGACGCGCGGTGTATTCACCCCGTAATATCCGGAAAAACTTCCGTCCGCAGTCAGTTCGATAATGCCCTCATAGCTGGACTGCACGATTACATAGATGCGATCCGCTAAGTCAACGGTGATCTTGGACGGCTTAAACTGTGTTGCGCCCGTCATATTTTCCGGCTGATTGATAATGCGCTTTAAGGAATAATTGTCAAGGTCAAGTACCAGAATCCTCT
Organism: uncultured Lachnospiraceae bacterium; assembly: GCA_947177515.1. Lineage (GTDB taxonomy): Bacteria > Bacillota > Clostridia > Lachnospirales > Lachnospiraceae > RGIG4057. Next base: position 3,797 of record CAMWUU010000183.1, on the reverse strand, counting down.
GCGCGCCGGTATCCGCAATATAGAGTTCGCGGTTTTTCTCATGCACGAAAATTCCCTCCGGCGCGGTAAGCATAATCTGATTGCCCGCCTCATCAAGTGCAATCTTGTTTTCCGCATTGCGCATCAGCTTTAAATTCGCGAGCAGCACTCCGTCCTGATCCAGTGCAAAAACCCTGCTTTCCGTGGAGTCCACAAGGAAAATTCTCCCATCCAGGCTTGTGCAGACATCGTCCACACTGCCAAGCCTGGAACCGCCAAGATTATTTACATCAATCACGCGTTCAAGCTGGAAGGTAGCGGGACTCTCCTTGACATTCCCCCATAAATCGTAAATATAACCGTCGTATACATAACTGCTTCCGTCCGATGCCGACACCCTTACGGGCAGCATGAGCAGAATGAATACAAACGTAATACTGATGATTCGTTTTATTTTTTTATTCATACCGTATCACCTACCCTTTTATTCCCGATGTGGACATCGTTTCAATAACATTGCTCTGGGATACCACAAACACGCCGACCGGAACAACAAGCATAACTAGGGATACCGCGGATGCAACGCCGGTTCTTGCGATACCGCCGCTGACTAACTGCGAGAGCACATAGCTTAACGGCTTCAACTCCTCGGAGTAGATAAAGATGCCGCCCGTGGTTCCCCACATCTGCTGGAACGAGAAAATAATCAGCGTAATCCATGCCGGTTTACACAGCGGCATCACGACCTTCCAGTAAGTCTGGAATTCCGTCGCACCATCGATCTTCGCCGCTTCAATCATTTCATCCGGCACCTGCACCATAAAGTTTTTCATCAGGTACAGACCGAGCGTCCCGCCCACCGCCGGGAGAATAACTGCCCAGTAGCTGTCGATTAAGTGCATTGCGCTCATAATCAGATAATTTGGGATCGCTGTTACCGAGGCGGAAAACATAAGCGCGTACACAATCAGGTTGCTCATAAACGCCGAACCCGGAAACTTATACTTCGCGATCGGGAACGCTGCCATGGAGCCTAAGAGCACGGTGCCAAATGTACCTATACCGGTAATCAACAAAGTATTAAACGCGTAGCGCGAAAACGGAACGGCAAAACTCTCGATGATCGTAGCAAGGTCAACGAAATTGTCCATAGTCGGGTTATCGACCGTAAGCCTCGGCGGGAAAATAAAAATCTCGCTGAATGGCTTGAACGCGCTTGTCACGGTGTACAAAAGCGGGAAAAGGCTGAATATACCGAATAGCCCGAGGATCACGGTCAGGGCGATATCCCCGCCCATACTCCGGTTCCTGCGCTTGAATTTCCGGCTCACCAGCTTCTTTTTTATATAACGGAATAATTTCATAGCGGCCTCCTATCCAAGCTTTCTAAGCAACTTCTGTACAAGCACGTTGCAGATCAACATGATACAGAAAAGGATGACTGCAATCGTACATGCATACCCCAGTTCGTAGCGGACATTACCAAAGTCGTGCAGGTGCGTCAGGATCGTATGCCCCGAATAATTCGGGGACGGGAAGCCGACTAAGTCAATGGAAAGCTGTGATACGGACAGGGAACTGGTAATCTGCATAACCGCACCGAACATTAACTGCGGCTTCATACATGGCAGGGTAATGTACCAAAGTTCCTGCCAGCGGTTCTTGATCCCCTCAACGGCTGCCGCCTCATACAGCGATTTGTCCATGTTCTGCAAACCTGCGATAAAGGTCAGGAAGCTGATACCAAGGCTTAGCCAGAGCTGCACGACAATAAGGATCGGCATAATATAACCCTCCGTCTGCAGCCACAGGATGGCCTCGTTTGTAATCCCAAGCTTTAACATCCACGCGTTCGCCCAGCCGTAGGTATCCGAAGAAAACAACAGTTTCCATACCAGATACGCATTGCCGGAGATGGACGGCGCATAAAATACAAGCGTCATAATCGCGCGCGGGATGCGCGGAAGATCGTTGACAACCCACGCAAACAGGAAACACATAATATAGCTGATCGGTCCTGTGATAATCGCGAACACCAGCGTATTCTTCACCGCTGTCAAAAAGATCGGATCATACACAATCAACTTGACATAGTTTGCAAATCCAATAAATTCCGGTGCCTCCACCATATCGAAGGAGGTAAGGGAAAGTATCATGGAGATCACAACGGGCAAAAATGTAAAGACGAGGAAGATAAACGCAAACGGCGCAATCATCATGTATTTATACTTGTGCTTTCTCCACACGGTGGAAAATTTTTTGTCATGGGATAATCTCTCCTGCACGGACATCCCCACCGCCGGGGATAATTGCTTTGCTTTATTTTTCTGTTTCCCCACAGTTATCCCTCCTTCCTATTTTTGATAACTCAGATGCAGTTCCTCGCGCTTCCTGGTCAATTCCTCATTGATGGACTTGATATTTAAATATAGAGTTTCGCGCGGATTGGCATTCTTCGCCACCACATCATTGAACGCGTACTGTACCATACGTGTTGTCATATAGTTGCCCGGCACTGCCTCGATACCGACAGTCGCCTCAAACTGGGACAGTAATGCGGTAAGTTCCACATTGCTCCAAGGAAGCTGTCTTAATACTTCCGGATCTGCCGCAGAGTATCTCGCTGCCGTACCCATCAGGGATTCAAGAGAATTCGCGAAAGAGAGCTGCGCTTCGGTTCCCGTCCACCATTTCACAAACTCCCATGCCGCCTCCTGTTTTTTGCTCTGCGCCATAATTACAGTGGAAACCGTATCCACAACAAAGCTGTGATCGATTGTCCCGTCTGCCTTCTTTGTACCAAGCATCGGCGCAAACGTCCAGCGCCCCTTGATTTCCGGCGCGAAAATCTCAAGCTGGTTGAACGTATTGTAGGTGATAATACCAATCGGTATCTCGCCGGTACGGAAACGGTTTGTGAAATCCACCTGCACTTCCAGACCGTAGCCAGTATAAAAGTCCGTGAAACTTTTAAATGCTATCATCGCTTCATCCGAATCTAAGGCGCTCACTATACCGTAATCATTGCCCGTTCCGCCGTAAGCGTCGCCGCCGTTCTGAAAGACCATGGAGAAATACAGATTGATGTAAGCTGCGTTCTGCTGCACATTCGGTATGTAAGCGTTGTAATTATTCTTTTGCAGTACCGGCAGCATCTCTAAGAATTCCGTCCAGGTCTGCGGGATAGAAAGTCCCAGGGAATTAAGAATATCCGTGCGCGCAAATACCATCATAAAATTCGCCTGCTCCGGGATACCGTACACACCGCCCTGGAAACTTGCACAGTCCAGCGTGCTCTTATAAAAACGTCCTGCCACTTCCTTATAGCCCGGCAGCGAAGAAAGCTCTGAAACCGCATTACGCATCGCAAAATCCTGCAGGGTGGACTGGGAAAGCCCAATCACGACATCCGGACCATTGCCCGCAAGCGCCGCACGCAACACGACATCCACAGGGATTAACTGGAGATTCACCGAAATATCATATGCCGGTGTAAATGTTTCATCAATCTGGTTCTGGATAATCTGCGCCTGCTCGCGCCCAAACGATGCCATCCAGACCTTGATGGAATTATCGCCCGATACATTCTCCTCCGTAATCTGGCTTGTGCTGTAGAAGAAAGTGGAGAAGAATCTTACCACGCTGTTTGCCGCACCTTTAAAAAAACCATGCTTCGCCGCCGGAAGTTCCCCATCCGGCTTTGACAAAAGGATGCTGTCCACCTCAAGCGGCATCTCAGCAACATTTACAAGCCAGGTTCCTATGGCGGAAATATTATTTTTAAATTGGTTTAACTCCTCAATCACGCTCTCCGGATC
>CAMWUU010000182.1 GCA_947177515.1 uncultured Lachnospiraceae bacterium | reverse complement strand
GCAAGTGAAATCAATTTGGTTTAATTATTAGTAAACCCTCCCCCTTTTTTCTTTGCTGGAACGATTTTATCCGGGTACATGCTTAGTATATCATGGTTTTGGACAAACTGTCCGCTTTTCCTTGCTAAGATTTGTCGGGAGCAGGCAAGAAACGGGATGGAATGATCTGATTTATTATTGAAAATCAATGGAAAAGTATTCGTTTGTATGATAAACTGTACTAAAATAATTTTTTATCCGTTTTTTTGAAACATTTTTCGGTTTTGGCAGTCTTATTAAAGAGGAGGTGAGAGAGTGGGCGATTTTGAAGCAATCTATATCGAGCATTTTAACAATGTTTATAAATATGTTTTTTCGCTTTGCCGAAATGAGGCGGTGGCCGAAGAAATCACACAGGAAGCCTTTTATAAGGCGATGGAACATATTGACCGCTTTGATGGAAAATGTAAGCTTTATGTATGGCTCTGTCAGATTGCTAAGAACACATATTATACTTATGTAAAAAAACAGAAACGCTGTATCCCGGCAGCGGATGCCGATCTGTCTAAAGAGGAAACGGGGCGTTTTGAAAACGAGCTTTTAGAAAAAGAGGATGCATGGAAACTTCATAAGCTTCTTCATCAACTAAAGGAACCCTATAAGGAAGTATTTACATTGCGTATTTTCGGGGAATTGTCCTTTTCCCAGATTGGAGAACTTTTTGGAAAGACGGATAGCTGGGCAAGACTTATATTTTATCGGGCGAAAAAAGAATTGAGGAGGGATTTCGATGAAGATATCTTGTGATCTGATACGGGATTTGCTGCCGTTATACTGCGATGATGTTTGCAGCGAAACCAGCAGGGAGATGGTTGAACAGCATATAAAGGAATGTGGAAAATGCAGGGAAGAATTAAATTTGATGAATGCCAGTATAAATATAAAAAATGTCCAGGTCAAAGAGGATACTGCCCTGAAAGCGGCTGCGGCAGCTTGGAAAAGAGGGAAGGGCAGGGCTTTTCTAAAAGGATGTATTATTGTATTGGCAGGTATCTTTTTTCTTGCTGCCTGCTATTTGGGGATTCACTGGTTTTCTAGTGCGGATGAAAAGGATATGGATGCCCTTACAAAACAGGCAGGGAAATATTTTAATTATCGAAACTATCGTAACCTGACCATTAAAAAAATCGAACAAAGAGGAGATTATCTGGCGGCTCTTTGTATTGATAAAAACGGATTGTGGCGTATCTGTGAATTCGGCAGGGATCCTGTTTTTAAGAACCGGTGGCATGCTAAGGGAGGCAGAGGTTTAGAAGAAGGAGAAATTGCAAGTTATAACTTTGGGGAGAAAGACGGGGTTGTTATAGTTGGCGGAGGGAATATTGCAGAGGAAGTATGTTGGTACACCTTCCAAAACAGCGGTATAATTTATACTTGTTCGGTAAAGGAAGATATGGTACTGGAAATATTTATTACACATAATCCAAGTGATATTAATGGTCATCCTGTAATGCTTGATAAGAATTTTCAGGAAATAGAGAATTGACAAAGCCAATAGCCTATGGGATACTTTTCCAAGACGCTTGACAACGAGCAAGAAAAAATATACTAAAATCAGACAAAAATAAGAGTTTTTGATTGTTATGATGGGTGGGCACCCTTTGAGATGCTTCAGGAACAGATAGAAACATAGGGACTAGATAGCATTCAAAAAAAGAGGAGAAAAGTTTTGTTTGCCAAACTGTTTGGCTGTGTAAGGCTTGTATTTAACTATTAGGCTAACACATTAGTAGGTGCTAATTTGATGCTTATTTTGGGAGGAAGAATGTATATGGATGGAAGGATTGTCAAAGAATTTAATAATAACTGGAGATTTATGAAACTTCCTAAAAAGAAGGGGCTTTCGGAAATCGCTTTCGAAGCAGTATCCTTTGATGACAGTGCATGGGAGATAGTTTCCCTGCCTCACACATGGAATGATCAGGATGGGGCTGATGGCTGGTCGGGAAAGGATGAGGGCGGGGAAGATTATTACCGCGGGCTTTCAGGATATCGCAAGACGGCATTGTTTTCGAAAAGTATATATGAAGGGAAATCCGTCTTTATTGAATTTGAAGGAGCAAATACGGTTACAGAACTATATGTGAATGGCCGTTTTGCCGGTCGGCATGAGGGAGGATATTCTGCTTTCCGGTTTGACATTACTTCACTTCTTAATCTGGAGGAGGAGAATGTTTTTGCAGTAAAGGTAAATAACGCCCCTACCGATTATATTGCGCCAATTACAAATCAAGGGGATTTTACAAAAATGGGCGGGATTTACCGCGACGTAAAAATAATTATCACAGATCCGATCCATCTTGATCTTATGGATTATGGTTCATCCGGGGTCTATGTTACCCCGAAAAACATATCAGAAAGCCGTGCGCAGACCGATGTCCTAGTAAAGCTTGCAAACGATGGCGCAGGGGAAAGAGCAGTTGATGTCACGGTCAATATTTTTGATATGGACGGGAATCTGTGTGCCTTTACAAGTCGTGGAATCCTACTTCAAGAAGGAAAGAAAAACCAGATAGAATGTACTATGTTTGTAGAAAATCCGGTTTTATGGAATGGGACGGAAAATCCATGTCGGTATACCGCTGAAATCGTGGTCGGGGCGGATGGGAAAATCTTTGACCGATATATGCAGAAATTTGGGATCAGAACATATTCTATTGACCCGGAAAATGGTTTTTTCCTGAACGGGAAATATCTTGACCTGCGCGGCGTGAACTATCATCAGGATAGTTATGAAAATGGATGGGCAATGACAAACGGCCAGCGGGAGCGTGATTATGCCATGATCCGTGAAATGGGCTGTACTTCCGTAAGAATGGCTCATTATCAGCATAACAGTTATGAATATGAACTTTGTGACAGACTTGGTCTTACAGTATGGACGGAAATCGGGATAATAAATAAAATGTCAGATAATGGAACTGATAATCTTACTGTTTCAGGGAAATTTGCGGAGAATGCAAAGCAGCAGCTTCTGGAATTGATCCGTCAGAATTATAATCACCCTTCCATTATTGTATGGGGAATTTCGAATGAATTATATCAGATGACGGACGAAATTTACCATATCTATACCGAATTGAATCAACTTGCGAAGAAGGAGGATGAAACGCGCCTGACCACCTTTGCTGATGCTCAGTTTTGGGGAAGATTTTTGGAACTTCCGGCTGATGTGGTGGGGTACAATCGATATTTTGGATGGTATAAGGAGGCAGGACCTGCTGATCAGTTTGGTGCATGGCTGGACTCCTATCACGGGTCAAAAGAAAAACGTCCCATCTGTATTTCTGAATATGGCGGCGGTGGGGCAATCTCCCAGTTTAAGGATAATATCAACTGGCAGACGGATATTGACCCGTGGGGGGAACGGCATTATCAGAATTACCAGTCGGTAATGCATGAAAATATATGGGCGCAGTTTGCAAAGCGCCGGTATCTCTGGGGGAAATATATCTGGTGTATGTTTGATTTCGCTTCCGACGGGCGGCAGGAAGGCGATACGAAGGGACAGAACGATAAGGGACTGGCAACCCGAAAACGTATACCGAAAGATTCCTTTTATTTTTATAAATCCGTTTGGAATAAAGAACCGATGCTTTATCTGACCGAAAAAGGGTTTGTGGTGCGAAACAGTATTGTCCCGCAGATAAAGGCGTATTCCAACGCGCAGAGTGTAGAACTGTTTATCAATGGTATTTTAAAAGGGCAACAAAAGCATTCTGACCTTGACGGGGAAAATTCAACGGTATTTTTATGGGAAAATATGGAAATAGCTATCGGGAAGAAGAATGAAATCCTTGTCAGGTCGGTTTTTCCAGATGGAACTGTTTTGGAGGATAGGGCGTTCTGGATGGGAGTTTGTGAGGAAACCGATTAAAGAAGTATCTTGTAAGGCAGAACCATAAATAGCAGTTTAGTAAGATTTGTGGATTTAAAATGGGATTATCCTCCCCAGCCGGGAAGAGGAGGGGGAGGATAACCAATTTTTGGGGTATACGGATCTTTAAGTCAATCCAGTTATAATTCCTATGTTTGTTGTCATCGCCTTCTTTATGTTTTTTCTTTTACATACTGCAAAAATTCCGGTGTTTTTGACCAGTATTTTATGCCCCAGTTTTCAAAATCCCATTCTTCCATATAGTCGTTGCACTCGAAATCAATATAGTAGAGTAAACGATCCTGCACAATGAAATTGGTCGGAAAATAGTCGATGTTTGTGTTATTTGCATAGAGCAGAGTGCACATATCCCGTATTTGTCCGAGATATTCTGTCTGCATCCGGTCGTGAAGTATCAGGTCATAAATGGTATCTCCATCAATGTATTCTTTTATAATGCGTTCCTGTTTGAGATCGACATCAAGCATTTTGGGGATGCGGATGCCGATTCGGGAAAGACGGTGGTAATCCGCAATTTCTGCTTCGATTTTATTTCCAAAGCGGTAATACTCACAGGGTTCATGGTGGATTTGCTTTAGGACAAACGAACCGTTTTCACCCTCGGCAAGATAGGAGTAGCCACCCTTGCCTTTGCCTAGAAGTTTGGTCAGGGTGTATTCGGCTTGGTTGACAGTTACTTTTTCGTTCAGGTTTAACATATCAATTCTTCCTTTACTGAATTTGATGTGGGCGAAATTAGTACAGGATTTTTTTAAGTTCCGTCCGTCCATTTTGGTAAGGCGCGCTTATTTCCTGATACAGACGCAGGTAAAACTCTTTGGCAGATTCTTGTCGTTCCGCTGCAATTTCCCGCCCTTGCGTATAAAAATCGGAATAGGTTTTTCAATTTACAAGGAGGGAATAGGTGGTATGGTTTATGTGGTTGCTCCTATCTGGTTTTTGGATGCAAAACAAATCTCTGGTTCGGATATCCGAATTCTATTGTCAACTTATCCTCTACAAAACCAAATTTTTTATATAAAGCCCGCGGAGCTATTCCTTTTTCGTCATTTTCCCGGAATGTGGAAACGGCAATATCCCCAGTTGGGTTCAGTTCGCTTATGGCTTTCCTTAGAAGTTGGGATGCAATCCCGGCACGTCGGTATTCTGGTGAAACGGCCAGGCAGCAAATCATATTATGTCCTTTGGAAAACAGGAGAATCCCCACGACATGATTTTTGTCTTTCGCACACAGAGCCTGTTTTTTATCCATAAAACGCAGGACAGTTGTTCTGTGTGCCGATATTTTTTCTGATGTTTCAAGCCCGGGGAAATTCCAGCTTACACGGTTTACCAAGTCCATCCAGGAATCGATATCTTCTGGTACCCCATAATCAATTTCCGTGTAAATCACCTCCGTAAATGTTGTGTGAAACAGGGTATTGTCTGAAACAGATTATTGTCTGAAACAGAAAGTTATTTAAAACAAAGAGCAGTCCTTTATATGTTCTAATATATATGTGTATAAAAATCAGATTTTGTGTGTGTGCAGGCATCCAGATCGGTATTTTTATTTGTCAAGCGAGCGGATGCCTGGCACGGATAAAACGGGAAAAGTAAGTCGACTGTTTGCCAGAACGAAGGATAGGAAGGCGGACTGCAAAGTTTATTTCGGTGCTCTTATATTTATTGCTGGTTTAAAAAAGCTCCCAGTTTCTTATCCTCTGTAGTGATATGTGAAATTAAAACGCGGATATGTTTGTTCAAATTGACCAATTCCGTAATGGTTGACCCGGAATCTGCAATTCTGGATGTAATTTCCTCTAGTGTCTTTTTATAATTTTCATGGAATAATTTATGCGCGGCAATGCCGGGATAGCCGCTCTGTTCCTGAAGTAGTTCTTCATGGGAAAAGTGTTGTTGTACATAGTTGTTTAGAAATTTGATGGTTTCATCCATGGAAGACCGCCCTTTTCTTTCATTGCAGGCTTCGAGCAGTTTGTTTACTGCCTGGATCAGTTCCTGGTGTTCTTTGTCTATAATTGCGTTTCCTGTTTTCAGTTTTTCATTAAATTCGTACATACTAATTAACATCCTCCATTTCCTGCACAATTGTGCTTGTTTTTCCCACAAGGATGGCTCTGCCCATAACGGTCACATGAAAAATCCGGGTTTGCTAAAAGTTTTCCGGTAAGCAGGAATTCCACTGCCTGATTTGTCTTCCTTCCTTTCTGGCTTAGGGCAGCAGTCGGATGGACTGTCGGTTTGTTGGTCTGACAAACTGCCCATGGTTTTTGATTGCCTGTGACCCTGTAATGGGTTCCTTTATGGGTGCACCAAAAGAACGCTGTTATAAGCCAGTTGTATTTTTGGTGTGTATATTATGATACTCCGGAAAGATATGGAAGTCAAGATGGGATGTGTGGGAAAGGGAGTTTTTTAAATAATGTTTATGAAATAGGTTGTTTTCTAGCTGAAGTTTATATATATAACGGAAAGCGAGGGGGGATCAATGAAAACCGATAAAAATAATACGAATACCATGATGTATAACGCTATGTTGCACTATTATAATCGAGCCAACACTCAGCATTCCGTGCGAAGAATGTAACTGTGGTAACATCAGTGGTTGCGGATGCTGCTAATCTCGCATTACTTGCCTATGTGAAGAATGCAACAGCCTCAGCATGGGCATTGTAATGAATACATGGATTAAATATGTATTGTTTAACCTTATCGAGTGTATCTACTGCTAACAAAATATTAGTCTTACGTATACTTTCTCGATTTATGGACCCCGAGCTGCCCAAAATTCAATGCGAATGCAGTAGACGAATTATGTGAACTCTAGATTCACATATTTTTTATATTCCATTTTTATGATTTATTTTTTATAGTAGTGGAGCAATTTCCAGAATATAAATCGTAACCAACTTTTAATTTATTATTTTGTATAAGGAATAAATTAAGAAATACTAATACCAAACATCTCTTGAAATCAAAGCCTTTCTACACATCTACTTTTCCACCCTTGACATCAACACGACACGTTCCACATGGAACGAGAGGATAGCAAGTCTGTTATTATCCTTTGGTAATTTAAGGAAATATTTCTATGCCTGTTTTAGTGTTTTGTCTGTTTGCGGGAATATATCTAGACTCTTTATTTCCTAGCAACATTCTTTCCTTCTAACGAATACATATGCCAATAGACTCCAAATGGGCACAAATCTTTATTATTCACTTGATGCCATGGGTTATTTTTGCAAATTATGTGATTGAAATTTTGTAGTTTCTGAGATTTACAAAAAGGAAACATATCACATTTATTACTATTTCTACTTCCAAAAAAATTATATAATGCTAAAGGCGCTAATATTAATGATATA
>CAMWUU010000181.1 GCA_947177515.1 uncultured Lachnospiraceae bacterium | reverse complement strand
TCCAGCGCGCGCGGATTTTTTCGCAAAGTGTTAAAGAAAGCGGAAGGCTTGTTCCTGCCTTTTGATAAATCGGGGCATAATCCACACGGGAAACCTCCCGCTGCTGAGAAAAATCGACAAAATCCGCTGTATTCCATAAAAGAAGGATATCCGGCTTTAGAGGATCTCCCCCTGCATCAACATATTCTGCCAAAATCCCATACTGCCCATCCTGTTCAAAAATTACGGGATTTTTAATTCCCCGTTCCATCAGTGTATCATCCGGCCTGATTTTTGCAAGGGCATACAAGATACCACAGCCCTGATTCAGTTCCTCCATCTCCCCATCCTCACTACAAAGCGCAAAATGAACGCTGTTCGCGAAGGAGTTCGGGTATTCTACTCCTGCTGCCTGTTTCGTATACACCTTGATATGATTCATCATTTTCTCATTTCCTCATTTCTGCAATTTTGCTGCCGTTTTTTATAGGGGAGGATTCCACCGGATTTCCGGTTTCCTGCCTCCCCTTGATTTTATCATTACCTGTTTGATATATGCTATCAATTCATTAGCGCTTTATGCATTTGTATCCAAAATCTTTCTAGGGGTGCGGTTTGTCTTTCCTATATGTCCCCACATTGCAGTGTCTTAACAGATACTGCGAATCACCCATCACAATCTTTTGGCTTATAATTTCCTGCACCGCCATACGGCAAGCACTCTATCCCTCTACACGCAGCGCAATTTTCAAAATATTCATCACACAGAACTGCAGATCGGCCAGAGTGATCTCCTCCCCCTTTTCCACCGCAGCAATAATATCCTTAACATTCTGCTCGCACCCTGGCATAATCAGATCATTACCGACTTTTATGCACTGTACCGCGCTCGAATGCGGGTATGCTTTTTTGTGTCCTCCCGAAGTATCCTGCGTGGTAAACCAATCCGTCATTACCACACCCTCAAAGCCCCACTCGTCACGCGCCACATTCTGGATCAGTTCATAATGATTGGCAGTGTGCACGCCGTTTAGCAGGTTGTATGAGGTCATAATCGAGTACGGCTGCGATTCCTTTACCGCAATCTCAAAACCCTTTAAGTAAATCTCGCGCAACGCCCGCTCGCTGATATGCGAATTGTTAAACTGACGGTTATCCTCCAGGTTATTGCCCGCATAATGCTTGATTGTTGTTCCCTGACCCGGGAAGGACTGCACGCCGTGCGTCATCGCCGCCGCACATTTCCCAGAGAGCAGGGGATCTTCGGAATAATACTCGAAATTGCGCCCGCACAAAGGATTCCGGTGAATATTCATACCCGGTGCTAACCAGAAATGAACATGGAACTGCTTCATCTCCTCCCCGATGGCGCGCCCCATCTGTTTGAATAATTCCATATCAAAAGACTGTGCCAGGGTATTTGCAATCGGGATCGCCGTACAGTACTGATAATAATCCACTGCATCTTTTGGGGTATCCTCCCTGAATGGTGCCGTATCCATACCAAACACCTCCCCGCCCGGCAGGAGTTTCCCCTCCGGTGTCGCCTTAAAGTGCGGGTAGAGGCGTAGCCCCGCAGGGCCATCTGCCAGGATCATATTCGGGATTCCCCGCTCTTTAATCAGTGTCGATATTGTATCCGCTGCTGCGCCCGGCACTGCCGCAGAAGCGGAACCAATCATTCCGGAATGCGTGTGGATATCGCCAAACCGACCGACACATAACTTAGCCATCTCCTCTGTGCAAAGCTGCGCAACAAGCTGGCTTAACGCAGCCCGTCCCTCCCGCACATCAATAAGTGTCAGTTTTCTGTCCGCACAGGAATCCGGATAAACTGGACGCTCTGCATCATAGACCACCGTATTTTGTGCAATCTCTAAAGCATTCAGGTCAATCACACTGACATCATCCACCTGTATCCTTGTACAATCCACTGTGACCGGAAGCGCCATCCGTTTATCCATACTGGTATCGGAAAGTTCCTCCATCGCCACATCCAGCGCAAAAAGATTTTTCAGTTTCGATGTTACAATTGTTTCATAAAGATTCAAAACCCCCGCTATATCTGCATTGCGCGAACTGCTGCCGACACGGATAAAATACTTCCCCGCCTCGAGTTTCCATGACGCGTCCCGCACATCATAGGATGCCATATCTGCCACGGCAAAGGTAACGGTAACCATCTCTTCCTCCCCGGGTGCTAGTTCCTTTGTTTTTGCAAATCCCCTAAGCTCCTGATAAGGCTTCTCGATCTGTCCGCCAATCATTGTGGTATAGACCTGCACCACTTCCCTGCCCGCGTATTTTTTCCCCATATTCTCCACTTTTACCCGCACAGTGATTTTTCCGTCCTCTACAACCACATCCTGCGGCCGCATCGAAAAGATCGTATAGCCAAGTCCATAACCAAAACAATACTCCGGTTCCACACCAAAACTGTCAAAATAGCGGTAACCAACATAGATGCCCTCTTTATAATATTCATCATCCAGATTCCCATTCGCCTTCCCAAACTCTGCTGAGGATGGGTAATCCGAGTACTGCTTTGCCCAGGTATCGGTTAGTTTCCCTGAAGGGATGCTTTTCCCAGATAGGACATCTGCCACCACAAAACCACCGATATTTCCGGTCTGTCCGATCAGCAGCACCGCATCCACACCGGAAATCTGGTTGATCACGGACATGTCCATTACGCCGCCCACATTTAAGAGGACAATACATTTTTCATAATGCTCCGCCAGAAAACGGATTGCCTCCTCCTCGCCGTCCGTCAGCAAATAATCGCCCTTGCGGTTGGTGCGGTCTTTCCCCTCGCCAGAATTTCGCGTAATCACAAACACCGCTGTATCCGTGTCTGCCTCCGCCACATCTGCCTCTATGATCTTTAGCACATCCGGCGGGAAGAATGGGAATTCAAACATCAGCCCGATCATATGGGAATGATTTCCATTTGCCTTTTTATAAATATCATCCAGATAGTCTTTTTTTGCCTGTTCATAGCGCGCGTCATAAGCGTCAAGCCATGTTTTTGAGGTAATAGAAAATCCGGCATCAATCATCCCCTGTTCAACTGTGACCACCTCCCTTGTGTTCACGTCGCCCGAACCCGTTCCGCCTTTAACCGTATGGCGCACCCCATCGCCATACATCGCAATCCTGCCGGTTTTGCCAAGCGGGAGCGCGCCATTATTTTTTAACAGCACCATACACTCGCCCGCCAGACGGCGCACAATCTCTTGATTCTTCTTTTCTAATTCCGTGACCTTATTGGAGGTCAAAGCATAAAAACTACTCATTGTCAAAATCATCCTTTCTCTTTTATTTTTCCGGTCTATTGAATAGGAATTGACTGACCTCCCCTGTTCCTGTTTATAATCCCCCGATTGCCAGAATATAAATGAAGAAGCAAGGAATTAATCTATATATGTATTTTTAAACTACATTCTACAATTATATTTATTCCTCTCCCAGTCCGATATTTAGATATTTACAGTCTATCATTTTTCTTTCCAATTTACAAGAATTTATTCCTATATTCTGTATATCCGGTGATTAAATCTTGCCTCTATAAAATCTGTTCCATCAAAACCTTCTGCACGCGAAGCCCGCAGCTCTCATAAAACCGCATTGCTCCTGTGTTGCACGCCCACACGTTTAATGTCAGGTTGTGGCATCCCGCCCCCCTTGCGAATGCCAGCACATACTCGTAAATCTCCTTTCCAATGTGCTGGCCACGCAGTTTTTCATCCACGCAAAGATCGTCAATATAGAGTGTACGGATATCCGAGAGGGAACGCTCCACTGTATGCTCCACAAACACACAAAAGGCGTATCCTGCCACATGCCCATTAAGGATTCCTACAAAAATCGGCTTTTTCTCATCAACAATGATTTCCGCAAGTTCCTCATCCGTATATTTTTTGTTACCAGGCCTAAAAATATCAGGTCTTCCATCGGAATGCACCTTATGTACCTGAAATAATAATTTGTTAATTTCTTCCAAATCAGACAAATCTGCACGTCTAATCTGCATTGTTTTCCCTTCTTTCCTGATATTCTACATAAAACCGAGTAGGGGAATGTTTTCCTATACTACAGATATTTATTCATTTCCCTGCAAATAAAGTAAGGAAGGGCGTTTCCCCGCCCTTCCCTGCTTATAAAAACACGGTTTCACCCATATTATTTTAACGTACTTTATGGACGATTTCAAGAGTGTTTTCTTTCGCTTTGCAACGAAAATCCAGTATATTTTCAGCTTTTTAGTGTACATCCCTTCCCATCCCGCTTACAATCGCATAATACGAATGCGATGTAATCCGGTACACGGCTACATACAGTAAGGCAAACACCCCAAAACAAATAAGTGTCACTACCGCCAGAAGTTCCCCATTCATCAGTCCAAACATAACCAGGCATTTATTTATCATTGGGAAAGCAAAGGCAAGGTGCAGCCCCGCAGCCAGAAGCGGCAGGAAAAATACGGTGATCACCTGGGAATTCACACTCTTTTTAATCTCCTCCTTCGTCATGCCAACCTTCTGCATAATCTCAAACCGGGACTGATCCTCGTATCCTTCTGAAACCTGTTTATAGTACATAATCAGAACCGCCGCAAATACAAAGACAATGCCAAGCAGAATCCCCAGGAAGAACAGCCCGCCATACAACGCGAAAAAATTTGACCTCTCTTTCGCGATACCCTCAATCTGCAAGGATGTAAAAACACTTTCCTCGATTCGATCCTTTTCATATTGCATGACGCTGTCCCAGATTTCATTCGTAATCTCCACCTGTCCCTCATCCTCAAAGGCAAGATCAAAAGCGTAAATCCACTTTATGGAAAATGCTTTGTCCCCCGCATAGTCGACCAACCCTGAAAATTCTTCTGCCACCGCGTCAAAATCCGCGACGATAAGAAACATCGACGGAATCGCTATCATCGCAGCTTCCCCATCATCAATAAAATCAACATTCTTTTTAACGGTAAACGGTGTATGGTTTGAAAGACAAATTTCTTTCCCGTTATAAGACCTTTTTGTTGTATATAGCAACACTTCTCTCCCCGAAAGTTCCTCGTTCTCCCCCATTAAACGATTATAATCCTCAAGCGGCACCAGATAAACCTGCCATATTTTCCCAATATCCGAGGCGTACACCCCCGGATCCTCCGTCCACAGCACCCCATCCTTCTCATATACACTCGTTTCCCCCCGGCGGTAATCCATAAAATTTTCCACCTTTTGCGGATACCCTGACAGAACCTTATGGAAAATCCCCCTTAGTTCCTCCGCTTCCGTCCCGGTCAAGGCAGCCGCATTATCTGTGCGGGCATAGAAATTGATATCCCTTGGATAGCGGATCCGCATGCCTTCCTCCTTGCCAACATAGAGGCAGACAGTCGAGGATACCATAACTAAAACCATTGTACACAGGATACAGATGGAGGCAAGCCCCGCGCCGTTACGCTTCATGCGGTAGACCATGGAGGAAACGGATATAAAATGATTTGTACGGTAATAATATTTTTTATTCCGCTGTAATACCTTACAAATAACAACGGAACCCGCCATAAAAAGCAGGTAGGTTGCAGCAATTACCATGATCACGGCAACAAAAAACAACAGCATAACCTCGATCGGGTTTTCCAGTGTTACTGCAAGGTAATACGCCCCACCTAAAAGAGCCACGCCAACCACCGCAAAAAGCCAATTAGCGCGCGGCGGACGTTCCCCAGTATTTTCACTGTGCAAAAGTTCAATTGGATTTGCAAAGTGGAGCTGCCTTAGGGCGTTGGCAAGGATCAGAAGGAAAATCATGGAAAACAGTATAAGTGTATGAAGAATGCTTGTTATATCAACACTCATCAAAAACAGTGCCTCTGCCCCAAGGATATTGACCATGCATAGTTCTGCGATCTTTGACAGCAATACACCAAGCACTACTCCTGCAAAAAGTGAGATCCCCGCGATCATTATGGTTTCCCATAAAAGTACACGTGCAATATTCCATTTCCCCATACCCAGGATATTATAAAGTCCAAACTCCTTTTTCCTGCGGCGCATAAGAAAAGAATTTGTGTAGAACAGAAAAAGCGCCGACAAAAATCCTATCAGGCCGCAGCAGATCTGCAGCACCATCTGCATCTGCTTCCCGCCCTTGCAGCTTCCGATATAGTCGCTTGCGGAGAGGAAGGATATAATGTAAAACATGATCACCATCCCGATGCAGGTTAAGATATATGGCAGGTACAGGCGGCTGTTCTTGCGGATGCCGGTCCATGCCAGTCTTGGATATATAGTATGTTTCATCTACTCATCCCCCCTTTTCCTAACCGATCGCCGCGCTGGTTTTTCGGTTGGCAAGCAGTGTCAGCGTATCCGAAATTTTCTGGTAAAGTTCTTCGTTCGTGCTGTTTGCACGATAGATCTGGTGGAATACTTCACCGTCACGGATAAACATCACGCGCCCTGCACGGCTTGCTGCTTTGACGGAATGCGTTACCATTACGATAGTCTGCCCCATACGGTTGACATCCTCAAATATATCAAGCAGTTCTTCGGTTGATTTTGAGTCGAGTGCCCCCGTAGGCTCATCGGCCAGCACAAGCTTTGGTCTTGTGATCAGTGTCCTTGCGACTGCCGCCCGCTGTTTCTGTCCGCCGGATACCTCATAAGGATATTTTTTTAAGAGTTGCGAGATTCCGAGCCGGTCGGCGATCGGCATCAGCCTGTTATGCATTTCATCATAGTGTTTGCCCATTAGGACAAGCGGAAGGTAGATATTATCCTCCAGTGAAAAGGTATCAAGCAGGTTAAAATCCTGGAACACAAAGCCAAGGTTATCCCGCCTGAATGCGGCGATTGCGGATTCCTTGATCGCCCCGATCTCCTGCCCATCGAGCAGCACCCTTCCGGCTGTCGGGCGGTCAAGTGCTGCTAGTATATTGAGCAGTGTTGTTTTTCCGGAGCCGGACTCGCCCATAATTGCCACATACTCACCTTCCTCCACGGTGAAGGATACATTTTTTAGTGCCTCCACCTTGTTTCCTCCAAATCTTGTCGTATAAATCTTTTTGACACCCTGCGCTTCCAAAATGCTCATATTTTTTTCTCCTTATTATCAGTTCCGTATGTGTCCTCCCCGTACCCACCACCTTGGAGCAATTTTTGTCCGCTTCTCTCCCAAAAATTCCTCCGGGTACGATACGGACACATACTGTTTTCAGTTCCGTATGTGTCCTCCCCGTACCCACCACCCTGGAGCAATTTTTGTCCGCTTCCCTCCCAAAAATTCCTCCGGGTACGATACGGACACATACTGTTTTCAGTTCCGTAT
>CAMWUU010000180.1 GCA_947177515.1 uncultured Lachnospiraceae bacterium | reverse complement strand
CTGCCTGTTTGCTCTGTAGTCTCGTGTGCTCGGTTATGTTTATAAGAGACATTCTTAAAAGACCACAAACGCCCGGATGGACGTGCGATTGACCAGATCCGCCCGCTTGCTGCGGAGATTGATATTATCCCTAGGGTGCATGGTTCCGGTATGTTTACGCGCGGTCAGACACAGATCTGCAATGTCTGTACACTTGCGCCGCTTGCGGAGGCACAGCGCATTGATGGTCTGGATGAGAATGAGGTGAGCAAGCGCTATATGCACCATTACAATTTCCCGTCCTATTCTGTTGGTGAAACTAAGGTTTCTAGAGGTCCTGGACGACGCGAGATTGGTCATGGCGCGCTTGCGGAGAAGGCTTTGATGCCGGTGCTTCCGAGTACGGAGGAATTCCCGTATGCTATCCGCACCGTTTCCGAAACTTTTGAATCAAACGGCTCTACTTCGCAGGCTTCGGTCTGTGCGTCTACCTTATCGCTGATGGCGGCGGGCGTGCCAATTAAAAAGCAGGTAGCAGGTATTTCGTGCGGTCTTGTTACGGGGGATACCGATGACGATTATATTGTACTGACAGATATCCAGGGGCTTGAAGATTTCTTTGGCGATATGGATTTTAAGGTTGCTGGGACACATGATGGGATCACGGCGATCCAGATGGATATCAAGATCCACGGTCTGACAAGGCCGATCGTGGAGGAAGCATTCCGCAAAACGAAGGCGGCGCGGGAGTATATTATTAATAATGTACTCACACCGTGTATTGCAGAGCCAAGGAAGGATGTGGGGAGATTTGCCCCAAAGATTATCCAGATCCAGATTGACCCGCAAAAGATTGGCGATGTGGTAGGCCAGAGGGGAAAGACGATCAATGCGATTATTGAGCAGACTGGGGTAAAGATTGATATCACTGATGATGGTGCTGTTTCGATCTGTGGTACGGATGCGGAAGCAATGCAGAAAGCAGTTAATCTGATTGAGATTATTGTTTCCGAATTTGAAGAAGGACAGATTTTTACCGGAAAAGTGGTTAGCATCAAGGAATTTGGTGCATTCCTAGAATTTGCTCCTGGCAAGGAAGGAATGGTTCATATTTCAAAGATTGCCAGGGAGCGGATTAACCGCGTGGAGGATGTGCTCACCCTTGGGGATGTGGTAAAGGTTATTTGCCTTGGTAAGGATAAGATGGGACGTGTAAGCTTCTCGATTAAGGACTGCCCGGAAAAATAAGAAAAAGGAAAGCGGCTTGGCGTTGTCTGAGCCGTTTTTCACCCCATTAGGGGAGGATCTTTTTGAGGGGGTGAAAAATTTCCCCAATGGGGAAATTTCCCTATATTAAAGAAATGGATGGATTGGTATGGTTATATACCAGGAAAGGAAAGACTATGTTGGAATTCAAATATGACACTCAGCTTTTGATCGAGGGGGAAGATCTTGACGAGGATGCAATCAGTGATTATTTTACGGAAAATTTTAAGGGAGATTGTCTTTTGGCAGTGGGTGATGAGGAAATGATAAAAATCCATTTCCATACAAACGAGCCTTGGAAGGTACTGGAGTATTGTGCATCGCTTGGCGAAATCTATGACATTGTAATAGAGGATATGGATCGTCAGGCGAGGGGATTGAAGGGCTAGAAGAACAGCCCTTTCATTCCGCCAACCAACAGGTTTGTTTAGAAGTTTTAAGCCGTTGGGCAGGGAAAAACCCCTAAAATTTACCAGGTTTTTACCAGTTCTGTGTTATAATCAACACGATACGGGTTATCATCCCGTTTTTTCAGATCCTCATAGATCTCCCGGCGCTTGTCGCTGCTTTCTTCTGCCCAGTATTCATAGCCGCGCAGATAACTATCCACTAAGGTATCCCAACTGTCAAATTTTTCTTGCAGGGTCTTTGCGATTTCAAGGGAACCATCCAGGGCTTCTGTTTCGGTGTAGTAACCGGCAAGATAGAAGAAACTCATCAGGTTTAAGGCACGGCAGTAATCCCAGGCATCAATCGCCCCTTCCCCGTATTCTTCGTACATGGCGAAAGAGGTTACATAGAAATCCGCCTCTTCACTTGTAATGTCAAAATATTCTAAAATAAAATCTTTGCGATTTTCCTCGTCAATTTCCCCCAATCCATAGTCTTTTAGAAAGGACATATCGTCTTTGAAACCATAGCGGTGCCCTTCGGTAAGGATCCAATCCAGGGTTTCATCGGCGCTTGCGCGGTCAGTTACGCCCCAGGAATCCTCCAACATTTTTTGTTCCATTGCAGCAACTGCAAAACTTGGTTCCAAGCCTGCAAAAATATTGTAGTCGCAGCCGTTGAGTTCCGTTAAAATGGCATAGGAGGCGTTAAACCAGCGGACGGTATCGGACAGGTTTTCTGCATCGGTTTGATCGGGAGCCACTGTATTTTTCTGGTCGGAGGAATCCGGTTTGGAATCTCCTTTATTGTCTGTTTCTGCCCGGTCTTTGGAATCCGTCCCGCCCGTTTCCACCTGGTCTTGGCCTTCAGATTTGGAACAGCCGGAAAGTATGGCGGGGCATAACAGGGTGGAGGCCATCAGGCCAAGGGTGGTATTTAGGACAAGTTTTTTTAATTTCATACAATTCTCCTTCCAAAGTAATTTTTCAATGTTCAGCAAAAATCGAACAAACGTACTTATTATAATGAAAAAAGAATGGGTTGTCAACCGAAATACAAAGATAAATCCAGGTAGCAAAACATTATTTGGAAGAATATTGTAATAATTTTTGCATGGTCGGGAAATAGTATACATAGTGTTTTTGCTTCGTGCGCTATGGGGCAGGAACAGAAAAAAATATGGCGCAGAAAAGAGGAGTTTATGAGTTTTCGGGATTTGGGCGTTATTGAATTAACCGTGTTTGCGGTATTGGTTGCTGCTTTTCTGTTGTTTTTTATCCTGTTTGTGATATTGCGGCACAGGAAGCAGGCAGCAAATAACCGGAAGCTTTTGAAGAAGCGGGCGACAATGGAGGAAGCCGTACAGAAAAAAGTCCGGCGTGTCGGGGAAAAGTCCGATCGGATGGGAGTGGGCGGCGAATCGCTGATGCAGGCAGAGGAATACCGGATGTTTGCCCCGCCAAAGGAAAGTGCCCGCGAGGAAGAAGCGGTAGAAACGGGAATGTCAGGGAATGGGCAGGGATTTGACAGCAGGCCGCAGGGGGACTGGCAAGGAACCAAAGAGAGGGCGCGTGACCGGGTGCGAAAAGTGGGGCGCGAAGAGTATATGGCGAATATGCAGCGGGCAGGACGGCTTCAGGAAGAGTTTGCGGGGGAGCATTCCCTTGGCAGGGAAGAGCTAAGAAACACGGCCTTTCAGGAGGAGTTTGCAAAGAACAATTCAGGGAATGACCAAAAAAAGCACAGGACGGAACCTTTGCGCATGTGGGATAATAACAGCAAATCCCTGCGCCAGGCCAGACGTTCGCAGCAGGATCCCCCGTTCTTTGTGGAGGAAAGACGTATCTCGCACCGCAGGGATCAGTTAAAAAGGCTTGAGGAAACGAAATAGGCTTCCTCAGGCCTTTTTGGCGCATAAAAAGGCTGGATGCAGTCGCTATCCGCGAGAAATCGAAAAAGGAATTGACAAAGTAGATTCTGTGTTATATCATAATTGTACGGGTTATAAGTCCCTGAATTTTTGATGGTAATGGGAATTTTAAATAGAAAAAAATGGAGATGAAAGGAAAAAAGCGGATGCTTTATCGATATTATTTGTCAAATGGCCTAGAAGTGGTTTCTGAGCCAATGGCAAACCGGAAAACAGTGGCGCTCGGCGTTTTTGTAAAAGTCGGGTCACAGGATGAAACCAGAAAGAATAATGGGATTTCCCATTTGGTGGAACATATGTTTTTTAAGGGAACCGGAACGCGCAGTGCAAAGGAGATTGCGGATCTTACGGCGCGGATTGGCGACGATGTCAACGCATTTACAAGTAAGGAATGTACGGCGCTCTATGGCATGACTGTTACAGAAAAATTTGGTGAGCTGGCAAAGCTGCTCGGTGATCTGTTAACGGATCCACAGTTTGATGCTAAAGAACTTACAAAAGAAAAACGTATTGTGATGGATGAAATTGATATGTATTGGGATTCCCCGGATGTTCTGGTACATGAACTGCTGCAAAAGAGGGTCTTTAGGGAAGATTCCCTTGGTTTTTTGATTTCGGGGACGAAATCCGTTGTGCGCAGTTTGAAAAGGGAGGAGCTGTGCGAGTTTTTGCACGCACATTATTATGCGGGGAATATGCTGGTTTCGGTTGCGGGCGGATATGAGGAGGAAAAGATTAAGCATATATTGGAACATGCGTTTGCGCGGGTTCATAAGGGAAGGGAGGCGGCATCCGGGGCAAAAAAGCAGCGCCTGCTGCCGCAGGATATTGCGGCGGTTGTTAAAAGAAGGAAGGCAGCAGAACTTGCGCTGCCACCATACCATGCAGAATACATAAGGGGGGAAAAAGAAGATGGGGGTGGGGAAAGAAATCCGCCCTGTTATTACCGCAGTTTTGTTGTGGCGCATAAGGATATTGAACAACTCCATATGAATCTTGCTTTTCCGGCACCTTGCGTCGGTGATAAACGGCGTTTTGCCTATTCCATTTTTAATTCGGCTTTCGGCGGCAGCAATAATTCCAGGCTGTTCCAGAAAATACGTGAGGAGGAGGGGATGGCCTATTCTGTTTATTCCTACAGCAGCGCATATCGGCGTGCGGGGCTGTTCCATATTGATATTACAGTGCAGCCGCAGCTTGCGGGAAGCGTACTTGCAAAAGTGGAGGAGATCGTTGAGGAATTTTCCCATAACGGGCTTTCAAAAGAAGAACTTTTTCTGCACAAAGAACAGGTGGAAACGGAGCTTATTATGGGGGCGGAAAGTCCGAAAACAAGGATGGATGCAAATGCAAAATATGCACTTGCAGGGACAAAACTCTATACAGTGGAAGAAAAACTAGCGTTCCTAGACGTGGTTGACTGCGCGCAGGTAGGGGAGCTGGCAAAAGAAATTTTAAGGCTTTCCAAAGCGAGCCTGTGTGTGGTTGGAAACAGGAAGGATGTTGATTTAAAGGGGCTTCGCAAGCTATGGAACCGTTGGGGGAAGCAATGTGTGTAAGGGCGGATCCTAAAAAAATAATCCTGGTTGATTTTCTTTTCTCCTGACAGGCACAATTTCTTCTTTGACCGCATATGCTGTGTAGAAAACAGTTTTTCCGTGAAAATAGGTTTTTCGCAGAACAGATATTGTATTTTCGCGGAAATGGGGAATATTATGGCTTATACCGTATATCTGGATGCCGGTCACGGCGGTTACGACAATGGAGCGTCGGATGGGAACCGCAGGGAAAAGAACGATACGCTGCGGCTTACGCTTGCTGTTGGGGAAATTTTACAGAACAATGGGGTGGATGTAGGTTACACTCGCGTGGAAGATGTTTATGATTCGCCGCTGCGCAAGGCGCAGATCGCAAACGAAGCGGGTGCGGATCTGTTTGTTTCTTTCCACCGTAATGCGGCGGAGTACCGAAATCAGTATAATGGCGTTCAGACCCTGATTTTTGATAACAGTGGGCTGAAAAAGGAAATGGCGGACGCGATCAATGAGGCGCTTGCGGAGGTCGGGTTCAAAAATATTGGCACGGAGGTAAGGCGTGACCTTGCGGTGTTGCGGCGCACAAAGATGCCCGCGCTGCTTGTGGAGGCGGGCTTTATTGACAGCGACACGGACAATGCGATTTTTGATGGGAATTTTGATGATATGGCGCAGGCAATTGCCTATGCGATCTTAAATACCCTGCAGGATAATGGTCTGGTAGGTGCTGCAAGGCAGACGGCATCGGGTACGGATACAGGCGGGCAGGTTGTCGCGGCATCGACTCTTCCGGTTGGAAGGGCAGTTGCTGCGGGGAGGATGGCTGCGGGATATGTTCAAGGAGCAGGATCGATGAAGGGGAATCCATCCGCCCAAAGAATAGGTACTTTTAGTTCCCCGTTGGCCGGCATGGAAGTTTCCGCACCGGAAAGTCCGTCGGAGGACTGGCAGTCACAGGAAAGTACACAGGATTCCATTCCGCCATCCGGTGCAATCCCGACAGACGATGAAATACGGATTGGGCGGCGTTCATCCGGGCGCTGTGTCTGCATTGACGATGATGACGATGACGACGATGATGATGACGATGACGATTGCAAGCCTTGCTACATGATACAGACAGGTCTGTACCGCAATTATCAGAACGCGCTGCGCCAGAAGCGCAGGATGGAACGGGATGGTTTTACCGCCATGATCCAACTCTACAAAAAGTTTTACGCGGTGGTAACTGGGTATTTTGAAAGTGAAAAAGAGGCGCGCAAGGTGCAGCGGGAGCTTCGTCAATTGGGTTATGAAACGCTGATCCGGACGGTGCGATAAAACATATCTATTAGAAAAATGATATGAAAACAAAAGGGAACTACTGGAGTGTGACCATGATATAAAAGGCTTTCCGGAATTTTCGGGAAGCCTTTTTTATGCCCGCTTTCTTCTGTAAATTATTGCGGCAAAAGAAAAAATAAAAAAGCCGCACATTCGCCATCCCCAAAACGTTATATTTAGTGGAAGGAGGTTTTTTTTCGTGTCCATGGATCTGGAAGAACAATATGATAAAATATACCGTTACTGTTATTTCAAAATCCATCACCGGGAAAGGGCGGAGGATATCACACAGGAAACTTTCCTGCGTTTTTTCAAAAATCATTCCGGGATGGGGAGTGAGGAGGCTATGCGGTTTTTGTATACGGTTGCACATAATTTGTGTATTGATGAGTATCGGAAACGGCAGAATAAACCGTTTGATGAGGAAACGGAACTATTAGAGTCATCCGATCCTTTGGAAGGAATCCTGACGCGTGTTTCGGTACAGACGGCACTGAACAAGCTGGATGATTCTGACAGGGAATTGCTGTTGTTGCGCTATATCAATGGAGTACCAGTTTCTGTGATCGCAAAATTGCGGGGAATCTCACGATTTAGTGTTCATCGCAAAATTGCAAATGCCATGAAGAAGTTTAGAAAATATCTGGGGGAGGAGGGAATAAGAGAAAGTTATGATGGATAAAAATATGAAATCGATCTTAAAGTGGGGATTTGAATCGCCGCCGCCTGTACGAAAAGAGGAGTTTTTATACCATGCGCCGTTTCAGAGGATGAGGATCCATACTTTTTT
The DNA here is from genome assembly GCA_947177515.1 of uncultured Lachnospiraceae bacterium. GTDB lineage: Bacteria > Bacillota > Clostridia > Lachnospirales > Lachnospiraceae > RGIG4057. The sequence goes on along the minus strand of CAMWUU010000180.1, from coordinate 125 downwards.
CTGGACGCAGGCTGGTTACATCCGAAAGTGGATTTGGGTGTTTTCCATATTTTTATTTTTTGCCGCCCTGATTGGCTGCTTTATATTGAAGAAGGATATTCTCTGGGAAGTATCCGCGTTTATGC
>CAMWUU010000179.1 GCA_947177515.1 uncultured Lachnospiraceae bacterium | reverse complement strand
CCTCGTCCCGGTGGGCAGCAAAAAATTCCCACGAAAAAAATACCACACCAGTACAGTCCCCGGAACCAACAGGACAGGTGCCGCATTTGCAGCAGGAAGAACCTGAAATACCTAAGGAAATTGCGGGAATTACCATTACGGGGATATATAAGGAGGAAGAACCTAAGGAATCCTCTAAGGAATCGAATCAGAATGATTCTATCCCGGAGGTATTCCTTGAGGAGGAGTTAAAAAGGAAATTTGGCAGCGGGAATAATTCTACAGAAGTAGAACGAACATTTTATAATGTGAATGTGAACATGTCAGACCATGGTACAACAGAAAAGGAAAATGATGTGGTCTTAATCCACAAGGACTGGTTTGGGGATGAGGAACCATTGATCCCGCAGAGGACGGGGGAGGTTTTACAAAACAGGGAGGAAGAGGATAAAACGCAGGGACAAACTGTAGATAATTTGCCGGAAATGGAAACGGCTCCAAAGGAAGAGGCAGAATATATCAGTGCGGACATGATTTTTGCAAACGCGGGGATTGACCCAACCCTTCATACATCATACCGGAAAAAAGAGGAAAGCGCACCAGTACAGTTGGAGCCGCAAGATATTCCGGATGGGAAGGAAGATACGCCGCCGGATGCTTTCTGGCCGGATATGGCAGTGGAAACAAAGGGGGAAACTGCAGAACTACCGGAGGAAAAAGAAGCAGGCGGCAGTGTTTCGGCTCCGGTTTATTCGCAGGCGATCTGGCTGCCGGATCGACGTGGTGATTTACAGCAAATTTCTTCTTTAAAAGATTCGTCTGAAGAAGAATCTTCTAAAGAAGAATTCCCACTAGAAGGGGAATTTCCTTCAGAAGATTTTATTGCAAATGCGTCTTTTAGCAGAACTGAACCCGCGGACAGGAAGCCTTCTGTGGGCGAAGCGGGGTACCAAACAGCTTTGGGACAGAATACCGCGGCGGCAAACAGGACTGCAAATCCAGTATCTGGTGTGCCAGTAAAATCCGGGTCTGCAGTACCTGAAAGAAACCAGATGCAAATACCATTTTCGGCACCCGCCCCGGAAAAGAAATACGAGCGCCCGCCGATTCATTTGCTGGCCAAACCAGTGCAGGGCAGGGGGGCGAACGAGAGGGAGCTAAAGGAAACCGCCGCCAAACTCCAGAATACATTACAGAGTTTTGGCGTGCGGGTTACCGTAAGTAATATTAGCTGCGGTCCGGCGGTTACACAGTATGAACTTTCGCCGGAACAGGGCGTAAAAGTAAACCAGATTACAAAGCTTTCTGATGATATCAAATTGAACTTAGCAGCGACCGATATCCGTATCGAGGCACCGATACCAGGAAAGGCAGCAGTCGGCATTGAAGTACCAAATAAGGAGAATTCCCCGGTTGTCCTGCGCGAGCTGCTTGAGAGCACAGAATTTAAGAACCATAAGTCGAACCTGGCCTTTGCAGTCGGGAAAAATATCAGTGGCCAGATTGTGGTTTCTGATATTGCGAAAATGCCGCATATGCTGATTGCGGGTGCAACCGGGTCGGGCAAATCGGTCTGCATCAATACTATTATTATGAGCATCCTCTATAAGGCGGATCCAAAGGATGTTAAATTGATTATGGTGGATCCAAAAGTAGTGGAATTAAGTGTGTATAACGGCATCCCGCACCTGCTTATCCCCGTTGTGACCGACCCGAAAAAGGCGAGTGCGGCACTTGCCTGGGCAGTAACGGAGATGACGGACCGATACCAGAAATTCGCAGAACTTTCCGTGCGTGACCTAAGTGGCTACAATGCAAAAGTAGAAGGGTTTAAAGAGGAGAATAAGGCGTTCCCGCGTCTTCCGCAGATTGTTATTATTGTGGATGAGCTTGCCGACCTGATGATGGTGGCTTCGGCGAACGAGGTGGAGGAGGCCATCTGCCGGCTGGCACAAATGGCACGTGCTGCGGGGATCTATCTGATTATTGCAACGCAGCGCCCATCCGTCAATGTAATTACTGGCGTAATCAAGGCAAATGTGCCATCACGTGTAGCGTTTGCAGTGACTTCCGCAGTGGATTCAAGGACGATTTTGGATGGCGTGGGGGCGGAGAGATTGCTTGGCAAGGGCGACATGCTCTTTTTCCCGTCCGGTTACCCGAAACCGGTGCGTATCCAGGGCGCGTTCGTTTCTGACTCGGAAGTAAGTGCCGTGGTAGAGTTTATTAAGGATCAATATGAGGGAATGCAGGGTTACAATGAGGAGGTCAACCAAAGGATCCAGAACGTATCTGGCTTAGGCGGGACAGGTGCATTAGGCGTATCCGGGAACGACGATTATTTTGTGGAGGCGGGGCGGTATATTATTGAGAAACAAAAGGCTTCCATCGGTATGCTGCAAAGGGTGTACAAGATTGGTTTTAACCGCGCCGCGCGTATTATGGACCAGCTTACAGAGGCGGGCGTTGTAGGACCTGAGGAAGGCACAAAGCCAAGGAAAATACTAATGACGCAGGCAGAGTTTGAAGAGTATCTTGGGCGGTAGTAAGGAGGACGGATGAAACATTTTAAATCCATGAGGGAAGCAGAAGAAGTCTTTAAAGCGTTGAGTGCGCCAACGCGGATGAGGATTATGGAACTTCTTTACGGGGAAGGTGATTTAAAACTTGATGACCTTGCAAGGGAATTAAAGATTACGAACAGTGCGGTATCCATGCATGTGGAACGGCTGGTTGCAGCAGGGCTTGTACAGGTGCAGGCCATGCCCGGGACAAGGGGGGTGTGCAAAGTCTGCAAGCCATGCTATGACGGGATTGTGGTGGATATGTGCCCGTTTAGGCAGCAGCAAAATTTTTATCTGGATGATATTCCGGTGGGTGCCTATCATGAATGTTTAGTGGCACCAACTTGTGGGATTGCTACCTGCAAACAGATCATTGGGGAATTTGATATGCCAAAATACTTTATGTTCCCGAACCATTATGATGCGGGGGTATTCTGGTTTGGTTCCGGATACGTCCTTTACCATTTGCCAAACCGTTTAAAGGCGGGGGAACGCCTGGTTAAGCTGACACTTTCCATGGAGCTTTCCTCGGAATATCCAGGCTATAATGAGGATTTTCCGTCCGATATTTATTTTGAACTGGCGGGTGTTGCCCTTGGCAAATGGATTAGTCCCGGTGATTACGGTAGCCGCAGGGGGCATTATACGCCGTCCTGGTGGCCGAAATGGTGCAACCAGTATGGTCTGTTAAAAACACTTTCGGTTACAGGGGAAGGCACGTTCATAGATGGCGGTTACCGGATCAGTGATGTGACCGTAAGCGATTTGAAAATTGACTACTCGACGGAGCTGACTTTTAAGATTTCCGTGCCGAAGGATACGAAAAACTGCGGGGGGCTAACCGTTTTTGGGAAGGGATTTGGCGACTATGACCAGGGGATTGTCTGCACGGAATATTACGAAGTCTGACCAAAAACAATGTTAAAAACAGGAAGATAGGAGATGCGGATTTGGGGTTCAGGAGAAAACACAGGTTTGAGCGACAGAAGAATATCCGGGCGCTGTTTCTTTTTGAGCTGCTGTGTAAAGCAGCTTTTACCATGGTCTTTTATCCGCTGTGCAAGGCGGCATTTAGGCTCCTGTTAAGGGTGACGGGTTACAGTTATTTAACGCTTGAGAATCTTCCCCGCTTTGTCAGGCATCCGGCCACGGTCACTGTCCTGTTTGCCGTCCTTTTAGCCGGCTCCCTGTTTTATTTGGTGGAGGCGGTTTCCCTGATTGTTTTTTATCAGGGTTATGTGAAGGAAAAAAAGATTGGCGTGATCCAGATTTTATTTCCCGGGATTTCCCGGACGGGGGAACTGCTGCGAAAAAGAAAGCGCGGGCGGATTTTGCTGTTTTCCCTGTTGAATGCCCTTGTTACCCTGTCGCCGATGCTGTTTGTTTTTGCTATCCAATTTAAGGTTCCAGCCTATATCGCAAGAACCGTGGCCAGCGAGGCTTACGGGGGGATTTTCATCCTCCTGTTTGTAATCCTGTGCCTTCTAGTCAATTTTTTTGGGGTTCATTCCCTGTATTATTGTGTGCTTGGGGAATATGACTTTACCGAGGGTTTTAAGAAGAGTGCCAAAGTGGTTTGGCGTTACCGGTTCCGCTATATTTTTTCCCTGGTCGGGCAGAACCTCCTGCTCGCCCTCTTTTATGCCGTACTGTATGTCGGTGTGCTGATTTTGGTCTGTTACCTGATTTATTGTACCAAGAGTGAACAGGTTTTGATGGCGGCGATGCTGACCGCATATGATGAAGTTATGATTTACATGGGGGTTTTTATCACGGTTACGGCGCAGATTGTCAATTATGCGGTGCTTGCCCGGATGTTTTCAAAATATGGAATGAAGGGGGAGATAGTAAATTCCCTGCCGAACCGGATTGAAAAAATACAGGAACAGATTGTCTATGAAGATGCCGTAAGGCAGATGGAATATACGGCGCAGGAGAAAATACAAAAAAAACTTTCCAGCCGGTATACAAAACTGACGGCTGCCGCGGTGGCCGCAGTAGTGCTGGTTAATGCATATGAGGTAGCAGATGCGTTCCGTAACGGTTCGCTTACCGATAGGGAAACCCTTTTTGGAACCTACATCACAGCGCACCGCGGTTCCTCAGGGACTGCCCCGGAGAATACGCTTGTGGCATTAAGACAGGCCATCGACGATATGGCGGATTTTGCGGAGATAGACGTGCAGGAAACAAAGGATGGTGTGGTAATCCTAATGCATGATGCAAGTCTAAGGCGGACGGCAGGGCGGCGTGCCAGGGTGGGGGATGTCACATATGCCCAGATCCTGGATATGGAAGCAGGGAGCTGGTTTTCCCCCCGTTTTGCGGGGACGCGCATACCAACGCTTGAGGAGGCGTTAAAGCTTTGCAAGGGGAAAATCAATTTAAACATAGAATTAAAGGTAAGCAAATCCGCCACAGTAAATGAAGACCTGATCCAAAAAGTTTTAGCCCTGATTGACCGCTATGATATGGAAGACCAGTGTATGATTAGCTGTACCGACCAAGGTATGCTTGCAAAGGTAAAGCAGCAGAACGCGAATATCAAAACGGGCTATATCCTTTCCTTTGCATATGGTATGTTCTATCAGGTGGACTATATTGATTTTTTTAGTATGAAATCAAGTTTTGTAAACGAGAGCACAGTCAGGACACTGCATAGCCTGGGCAAGGAAGTACATGCATGGACGGTCAACTCGCGGGCGGAAACGGAGCGCATGAAGCTGCTTGGCGTGGATAATATTATTACGGATCATCCGCTTTTAGTGCGCGAGGTGGTTTATGAGGAACATGTGCGCATAGGATTTTTTAAGCTGCTTGGTATTATTGGACAATAATTTGGAAAAAAATGGATATCCGGACTTCTCTGTTACATAAAAGATTAGGAGCCGCGGCATACCGTAAAAAAGGGGAAAATACATGATACATGATTACTTACCAATTTGCAGGGAGGATATGGAGAAGAGGGGATGGGAGCAGTGTGATTTCGTCTATGTGATTGGTGATGCTTATGTGGATCATCCCTCATTTGGACCTGCCATTATCAGCCGGGTATTGGAGAGTGAGGGCTACCGGGTTGGCATCATTGCGCAGCCGGACTGGAAAGATGTGGAAAGCATTGCGGCACTCGGTGTGCCGCGCTTAGCCTTTCTGGTGTGCGGCGGCAATATGGACACCATGGTAAATCACTATACAGTAGCAAAAAAGCGCAGGCAGATGGATTTTTATTCACCAGGTGGGAAGACTGGCAGGCGGCCGGATCGCGCTACCATCGTCTATTGTAATTTAATTCGGAAAAAATATAAGGATGTCCCGATTGTAATCGGTGGGATTGAAGCTTCGCTGCGCAGGCTGGCGCATTACGATTATTGGAGCGATAAGGTGCGCCGTTCCATATTGCTTGATGCACAGGCGGATCTCCTTTCCTACGGTATGGGGGAGCATTCCATTGTTGAAGTGGCAGAGGCACTTAACGCGGGGATTGCGGTAAGGGATATCACTTTTGTGCCAGGAACAGTATACCGGGCAAAAGACCTTCATTCTGTTTACGATGCAGTACTGCTGCCTTCCTGGGAAGAGATCCTTGCGTGCAGGGAAGCCTTTGCAAAAAGTTTCTATACACAGTATTGCAATACTGACCCATTTTCTGGAAAATGCCTTGTAGAGAAGTACAAGGATACCGAATATATTGTACAGAACCCGCCGGCAAAGCCACTTTCACAAACCGAGATGGACCGTGTTTATGCACTGCCCTACATGCGGGATTATCATCCATCCTATGAAGAGGAGGGCGGTGTGCCAGCCATCAAAGAGCTGCGGTTTTCCATTACAAGCAACCGTGGCTGTTTTGGCGGATGCAGCTTTTGTGCGCTTACCTTCCACCAGGGGCGTATTATCCAGACAAGAAGCCACGAATCCATCCTGCGCGAGGCAGAGTCTTTTACCTATGAGCCGGATTTTAAGGGATATATCAATGATGTAGGAGGACCGACCGCTAATTTCCGCGCGCCGGCCTGTGAAAAACAGAAGAAAACAGGAGCCTGCACAAACAGGCAGTGCCTGTTCCCAAAACCCTGTGGGAATCTGAAAATCGACCATAAAGATTACCTTTCCCTGTTGCGCAAGCTGCGCGCCATCCCGCGTGTAAAAAAGGTTTTTATCCGTTCCGGCATCCGTTTTGATTATCTGGTGTACGATGCGGATGATACTTTTTTCCATGAACTTTGCAAATACCATGTTAGCGGACAGCTTAAAGTTGCTCCAGAACATATCTGTGACGAGGTGCTTTCAAAGATGGGAAAACCGGGAAATGCCGTCTATGAACGCTTTTTAGCAAAATACAAAAAGACGAATGAAGAACTTGGGTTAAAGCAGTATGTTGTGCCGTACCTGATGTCCTCGCATCCAGGCTCTACATTAAAGGAAGCCGTGGCACTTGCGGAGTATCTGCGCGATCTTGGCTATATGCCCGAGCAGGTGCAGGATTTTTATCCGACCCCATCCACCATCTCAACCTGCATGTATTATACCGGGCTTGACCCAAGGAATTTAAAACCGGTCTATGTGCCGAGGACACCACATGAAAAGGCAATGCAGCGCGCCCTGATCCAGTACCGCAACCCGAAAAATTACGATCTGGTACATGAGGCATTAATGCGGGCGGGCAGGGAAGACCTGATCGGTTTTGATAAAAAATGCCTGATCCGCCCAAGGAAATTAAAGGTGGAAAAAGAGGCAAAGACAAAAGGTAAGGGAAGGGCAGAAATGTCCGGGGGCGGCAGCAGGAGGGGGAGCCAGGC
>CAMWUU010000178.1 GCA_947177515.1 uncultured Lachnospiraceae bacterium | reverse complement strand
CCTTTAAACTTGGTGACAGCATACGTGAGGGATTTAATACCTTAAAGCTTGAGTATTCCTACAAGGATGCGGACGATAAGCCGCAGACAGAGCAGACAGCAGTTTATATTCTGAATGTCCAGAACCAGAATTCGTCCGTTAACAGCCGGCCGAAACTGATTGTGGAATCCTTTACAATGAGTGAGGAAGAGCTGCGTGCGGGTTCAACCTTTGATTTTACATTTAAGCTGCGCAACACCCATGCAAGCAAGGCAGCAAAGAATATCACGGTGACCGTATTGCAGAAGGATGATGTGTTTTCAGCAACAAAGGGCAGCAACAGTTTTTACGTTGATTCCATAAAGCCTGGCGAAACATCGGAAAATACGATTAACCTGAAGGTGAAGTCAGATACGGCAACCGGCTCCTATGACCTGATGATCAATGTGGCATATGAGTACGAGGATATGTCCGAGGCGGATACGAAGGAGGGTGGCGTAAAAGAGGATCTCCCGGTAAAACTCCAGGCGGTCGAAAACTCCCGTCCTGCCCTGCAGAACCTGGCACTTGGCTATGGGTGGGATACCCCGACGGTCAACCAGGCGACGACCCTGATGTTTGATTTCTACAATATGGGTCGCTCTTCCCTGAACAATGTCTATGTTACGATGGAGAGTGATTATCTTCAGTTTGAAACCGGTTCATCTGCTATAATCGGTACGGTGTCCGCGGGCAGCAGCAGTTATCAGGAAATTTCCGTGCTTCCGATTATGGAAGGTCAGGCAACGGGTAAGCTGATCGTACATTTTGAGGACAGCAACGGCGATGAAGTAACAAAGGATTTTGAGATTCCGTCCACTTATATACAGGCGGAAATGGACAATAACTGGGGTGGCGATTATGACCCGGGTGAATGGGGAGAACCGGTGAATGGCGGCGATGTTAGGGAAGCCAAAAAGCCTTTGATGCCGGTATGGGCTTATGTGCTCTGCCTTGTTGGAGCGCTATTGGTTGGCACCATTGTCACCAGGACAGTTATGATTAAGGTATACAAAAAGAAACATTTTAGTGACGAGGTATAAAGGGGAATAAGTGGGCGGGGGAGGAGGCAGGTTAAAAGGAGCCTTCCCCCACCAGCCCAAAGGGATATGGAAGGAGGTAATAGAATGTTAAATTATGATGGGATGCTTCTTGGTGCCAGAGTGATGATCGGTGGTGGGAATGGTGTAATGATAAATGCTGGGAGTATGATGGACGATGGAGGCATAATGGATAATGTGGGATCGGAAACGGGAGTAAAGGATCCGATCCTCTCAAACGTGCCGTTTGTGGCAAGTACGATCAGCGTTGCACTTGTGGCAGGCATTGTGCTCGGAGCTCTTCTTGGTAAGAAGAGAATCAAAAAAGGATTTGATCTGTATGAAAATTAGCGATTTGATAAAGATGGGTCTGCGCAATCTTGGCCGACGCAAGGCACGTACCGCGCTGACCGTAATTGGTGTGGTGATCGGTACGATCTCCATTATGCTGATGGTTGCGATCGGTCAGGGACTGAATTATAATTTCGAGCAGCAGATTATGCAGAACGGCAGTATGACGATTATCACGATCTATACGAATTCGTGGGCACCGGACTCGGACGGTAATTATCAGCAGTACAAACAAAAACTTGACGACGGGCTGGTAAAGCAGATTAGGGAGATCGACCATGTGCGTGCGGTTTCCCCGGTGATTGAGAAAAGTCTGCAGCTTATGTGCGGGAAATATTATACCTGGAGCCAGTTAAGGATTATGGACTGTTCCACCTGGGCGGATTTCGGCTTCCCAGAACTGGAGTCCGGTTCTTATCCAACACCGGAGAATAACGAGGTGGTGGTATATGGTTTTAATGTACTAAGTGATTTTTCTTATTATCAGGGACGGGTGCGCAAGACCAAGGAGATTGACCTAGCAAGGGATCGTCTTTCCTTTAAGTTTGATGATTACTGGGAGGAAAATACTGGTTCGGGAAAAAGACAATTTAATTATGTAATCCGTAATTACGGAAAGATAGCAGAGTGCGATGACTGGATGTATTCCTATTACTGCTATATGGATCTGGATTTTTATAAGAAACTTTACAAAGAGTATGCCTATACATTGAGTGCGGCAAACCGTAAGAAAGCCCTAAAAGCACTTGAAGAGTACCAGAGCATCCAGATCAATGTGGACAGTATGAAAAATGTTACAAAGGTGCAGGAGGAGATTGAGGCACTTGGCTATCGCACGGAAAGTGATATGCAGTACATACAGCCAATGCTTGATACTTCAGCGATGTTGCAGAAGGTTTTTCTGGCAATCGGTGCAGTGGCGTTTGTGGTAGCGGCGATTAATATTGCAAATACAATGATTATGTCAATCTACGAACGTACCAAGGAGATTGGTATTATGAAGGTGCTCGGCTGCTACATCCGTGATATCAAAAAGCTTTTCCTGTTTGAGGCGGGCATTATCGGGTTTATCGGCGGAGTGATGGGGGTGGGGTTAAGTTACCTGTTTGCACACCTGTTAAATAAGTACGGCGGGAAATTCTTAGGTTCGCTGACTTCCCTGATTGGCGGCAGCGCACAGGAAGGCGCAGCGTATTGTATGATCCCGTTTTGGCTGCCGTTTATGGCGTTGGTGGTGGCGATTATGGTCGGCGTATTTTCCGGATATCTGCCGGCAAGGCGCGCAACGAAGATCAGCGCGATTGAGGCGATGAAGAGCGAAGGCTAGGCTGCCCTGCGCCTAGGTTAATTAGCTGGTATAAAGCGGTGGGAGGAGTAGGGGATGGAAGAAGGAAGTTTTTTTAAGCCCATTGCACATATCCGGAATGCATTTTCCGCCAAGTTTGGGATTCCTAGGCAGAGCGGGCTTGTGGAGGAGGTAATCTCGCGGATTGAGTTTTTAAGGGAATACCGTGACCCAAATGCATTCCGCGGGATTTTAGGATATTCGCATCTCTGGCTTTTGTGGGAATTTTCCGAACATGTGGGGAGATGGTCGCCGACGGTAAAACCACCGAGGCTCGGGGGCAATATGCGCATGGGAGTATTTGCAACGCGCTCACCGTTTAGACCGAATCCCCTTGGACTCTCCTGCGTGCGTCTAGTTGACCTGGTGCAGGAGGAGGAAAATGGACCAGTTCTTTTGGTGGCGGGGGCGGATTTGATGGATGGAACCCCAATCTATGATATTAAGCCCTACCTTGCATATGCGGACAGTCATCCGGATGCAAAATGTGGTTTCGCTGACAAACAAAAAGAACACCAGCTCTTAGTGGAATTTCCGAAGGAGTTAAGAGGACGGCTAGCACAGGAAGATGTGGCGGCGGTCATAGGTCTTTTGTCCGCAGACCCGCGCCCTGCTTACCAACATGATAAGAACAGGATTTACGGTATGGAATATGGGGGGTATGATATCCGTTTTTTTGTTAAGGAGAACCAACTGACGGTGTGTGATGTGACTTTGCTTAAAAAGTGAATAAAAAGCCTGCTTTCCGAGGATACTGACCAAAAAAGGAAGGCAGGTTTTTGCTATGATGGGAATTATTATTGCAATTTTGTCCGGTGCCATGATGAGTATCCAGGGTGTTTTTAATACTGGGGTTACCAAACAGACCAGTATTTGGACAACGGCGACCTTTGTGCAGTTTACTGCACTTTTGGTAAGCCTTGCAGCTTGGCTGTTTGCAGGAAAACAAGCTCCTTTTATAAGCCTTTTTAAAATTGATGGGAAGTATATGCTGCTTGGCGGTGTGATCGGGATTGCCATTACCTACACGGTGATTAAGAGTGTAGCCATGCTAGGGCCGGCGCAGTCGGCAATGATTATTGTCACTTCCCAGCTTATTGCATCGTACCTGATTGAACTGTTTGGTCTGTTTGGGACGGATAAAGTCGAATTTGTTTGGCGCAAACTGATTGCACTTGTCCTTGTGGTCGGGGGAATTATATTATTCCAGTGGTCAAAAGAATAAAAGGGATATGTGGGGGAAGAAGATGGAACATCGAATATATAAATTAAAATTTAATAAAAAATGCACTTGTAAAGAGGGCAGGAATCCAGTACAATGTAAATAAGTTGTATTGAGGGTACAATCGGCGGGGCACCGGAAGGGAATGGGTGTTTCCGTATGGGGAAAGGCACTTTGGCAAAAGGGCTTTTTGGTATTATTTTTGTAGTAGCTGCAGGGATTTTCTACCTGTGCGCGGTAAAGAAAAGCGGAGAGGGAAACGGGGTGGAAGTTGTTTTACAAAGTGAGGAAGGAACGCAAAATGGCGGGATGGGGGGACTTAGGGATACGGCGGATAGGCAAAAAACGGGAAACTTGGGAGAAATTGCAGAAGTGGGGAAAATTGTAAATCAGGGAAAATCGGAGGATACTAAGGAAATCCAGTCCGGGGAGATGGTCTATGTACATGTCTGCGGTGCGGTGAATAAGCCAGGTGTCTATGCATTACCCGCTGGTTCGCGCACGGCGGATGCAGTGATATGCGCGGGGGATTTTGCGCCAAAAGCCGCAAGGGATTATTTAAATCTTGCAAAGCAGGTTGTAGACGGGCAGAAGATTTATGTCCCCGATAAGGAAGAGGCTGCACGCTTTCTGGAAGAAGGAACTTTACCGGGGGCGGGGAGTTCTGAGGAAACACTGTTTGGAGAAGGAACGGTAAAAAACGAGGTACAAAAGGAGGACACAGCCTATGTGGATATCAATGTGGCGGGAGCAGAAGAACTGATGACACTTCCCGGCATTGGGAAAGCGAAGGCGGATGCCATCTTAGCATACCGGAAAGAACATGGGGCGTTTTCCTCCTGCGAGGAACTGATGCAGGTTCCGGGGATCAAGGAAAGTATATATCAGAAATTTTGCGACCGCATTCAATGCAATCGTAAAACAGTGGAAAAATAATCAGGGCATTTAGGGAAAAGGAGCAGAATCTGTCATGGGGAAGAAAGTACTGGTCGTGGATGATGAGAAACTGATTGTAAAAGGGATCCGCTTTAGTCTGGAACAGGATGGTATGGAGGTGGATACGGCCTATGATGGAGAGGAGGGGCTTGCGGCGGCGCGCAGGAAGGATTATGACATTATCCTTCTGGATGTGATGCTGCCAAAGATGAATGGGTTTGAGGTATGCCAGCAGATACGGGAATTTTCCGATATGCCGATTATCATGCTGACGGCCAAGGGCGATGATATGGATAAAATTCTGGGTCTGGAGTACGGCGCGGATGATTATATTACGAAACCGTTCAATATACTTGAAGTCAAGGCGCGGATCAAGGCAATTATCCGCCGCAACGAGAAAAAAGGATCAGAGAAGGAGGCGGTGGGGAAGACCCGCAGCACGGTGGAATTCGGCGACCTGCGTATTGACCGGGAAGGAAGACGCGTTTATATCCGCGGCTTGGAAGTTAACCTGACTACAAAAGAATATGATGTGCTGGAACTTCTTGTTTTTAACCCGAACCGTGTCTACAGCCGGGAAAATCTTTTAAACACGGTATGGGGATATGATTACCCGGGGGATGTCCGCACCGTGGATGTACATATCCGCAGGTTGCGCGAGAAGATAGAGGAAAATCCGAGTGACCCGAAGTTTGTGCATACAAAATGGGGTGTCGGTTATTATTTCCAGAATGTATAAAGGAGCTGCGTCTTGGAGAAGCGAGAAGACATGCCGGGGCAAAATAAGAAAAGAGCGCGCAGGATGTGGGAGAAAATATCTGAAAAATATTCCCTCAGGGAGAAATTTGACCATCTGATGAGTATGCGGGTTGCCCTGTTTGCGCTGATTTTTTTTATCGTGGGGGCTGCACTTTTTGGTGTGACGGTGGGGATATTTTCCGTGTGCAGGAAGCAGGCGGTTTCAGGCCGGATTTCGGAAGTGCAGGAATATGGAAAAGTTCTTTCAAGCCAGATTGTGTCGTCGGGATATCTTGCTGCTCAGGGCGCGGAAGTCACAACGGAACTGAATGTCGCAGCGGATATTTTTGATGGACGTATCCTTGTGGTGGATGGCAGCCTGAAAGTGGTGGCTGACACATTTAATAATGAGGTGGGCAAGATCCTGCTTTCCCGCGAGGTAATCGAGTGTATCCGCGGGATGCATGTCTGCCAGGTACAGGAAAGGGAGGATCATATTGAACTGACCCTACCGGTAAGGGGGACAGAGAGTGCAAATGTGGGTGCGATCATCCTGCGTGCTTCCTTAGAGCGGGAAAACGAGATTGCAAGCCATGTGGAACGTTCGGTTTTTATCTTTGATGTGGTTACATTGCTTATTGTGGCGTTTGTGGCATTTTTGATTTCAGGGAAGATGACGAAACCGTTTAAATCCATTATTGCTTCCATTCAGCATGTAACGGATGGATACCTGGAAGATACGGTTTCCATCGGCGGTTTTTATGAGGTCAAACGCATCTCGGATTCGTTCAACGAAATGCTTTTACAGATGAAAAAAGTGGAGGAATCGCGGCAGGAATTTGTTTCAAATGTTTCACATGAGCTTAAAACGCCAATGACATCCATCAAGGTGTTAGCGGATTCCCTGACCATGCAGGAGGAGGCTCCGGTGGAGCTGTACCGGGAATTCCTCTCGGATATCACGGATGAGATTGAGCGGGAGAACCGGATTATCAATGACCTTCTCTCACTTGTGCGCCTAGATCGCAAGGAAGCGGAAATGCATATTGCTCAGGTTTCGATTAATGAGCTGATGGAAATCATATTAAAGCGGATCAAGCCGATTGCAAAGAAACGCAATATCGAACTGGTGTTCGAAAGTTTTCGCCCGGTGCTTGCCGCGGTGGATGAGGTTAAGCTTTCACTTGCAATCTCAAACCTGATTGAGAATGCGGTCAAATATAATGTCGAGGATGGTAATGTCCGTGTATCATTAAATGCTGACCATAAGTATTTTTACATATCTGTTTCCGATTCCGGTATTGGGATACCGGAGGCGGCACAGCCATTTGTCTTTGACCGTTTTTACCGGGTGGATAAGGCGCGTTCGCGTGAGAGCGGCGGGACGGGGCTTGGACTGGCTATTACAAAGAGTGTGGTGTTGCGGCATAAGGGAACTATAAAAGTCTACAGCAGGGAAAATGAGGGGACAACATTTACCGTGCGCATCCCGTTAAACTATATTGCATAGGGAGGGGGAAGGATATGGGGCGTAGGTTGACATTCCTGTTTGCAGTACTTTTCCTCCTGACCCTTTGCGGGTTTTTGGGCTGCGGGGAGGAAGAAAGCAGGGAAACGGCGGGCGGGCGGGTTTATTTTCTAAACGATGCGGAAACGCAGCTTGTCAGTGAGGGTTACGAACTAAAAGCTACATTCCGCGATGCGCAGGTACAGGAATT
>CAMWUU010000177.1 GCA_947177515.1 uncultured Lachnospiraceae bacterium | reverse complement strand
GTCGGAATTGTAAGCCCGCTTCCTACCTCAAAATTAAGTGGCGGGGGAAGAGGGGGTATTGGTGCTGCTTCTAAATTCCGTACCGGATCGGGAGAATTAAGCGGATTTGTTCTTGATAGTCTGAGGGGGCTTTTTGAAACAGTACAGTACGGCCAGGGAAAGGAACGCCTTTCGCAGATAAATAAGAAGACGGATCTTCTTTCAGAAACCGAAAAGCGGATGAAGCGCGCCGCTGGGAGAAATATGGCAGCCACTAATACGGTGATTTTGGCATTTGATTTATGTATGTTGTTTTTATCCGCAGCCCTGTACCAAAACGATGTGGTAGATTTTACAGGAGTGTTGATTCCAGTAATTGCCCTTTTTTCTTCCTTCGGGCCTGCTGTGGCGTTAGCAAACCTCGGAAGTACACTGCAAAATACCTTTGCCGCTGGAAACCGTGTGCTGGATATTCTTGAGGAAACGCCTGCTGTACAGGAAGTGAGGGGAAAAGAGGAAATTGAGTTTGAAGGTGCTTTCGCAGAAAATGTTAGCTTTTCTTACGGGGAAGAAATGATCCTTGACCGTGTGTCTTTACCAATTCCGGAAGGAAAAATAATTGGACTGACCGGGAAAAGCGGCAGCGGGAAGTCCACGCTGTTAAAGCTCTTTATGCGTTTCTGGGATGTAAATAGCGGAAGGGTGGATATCTCGGGCAGGAATATAAGGGAAATCAGTACATCTGGTCTTAGGGAGCTGGAAAGTTTTATGACGCAGGAAACCCATCTGTTCCATGATAGCATTAGGAATAATCTGCGGATTGCAAAGCAAAACGCCTCGGATGCTGAAATGGAAGCAGCCTGCAGGAAAGCCTCCGTCCATGATTTTATCATGGGTTTGCCTAAGGGATATGATACGCCTGTTGGGGAACTTGGGGATACACTTTCGGGTGGGGAGCGTCAGCGGCTGGGGCTTGCAAGGGCGTTTCTGCATAATGCGCCCTTCCTGCTCCTTGATGAACCAACCAGTAATCTTGACAGTTTAAATGAAGCAGTTATACTGAAATCCCTGCGTGAAGAACGGGATGGAAAAACGGTGGTCTTAGTATCCCATAGGCAGTCCACCATGCGGATTGTGGATACCGTTTATTCTGTGGAATGCCTGTCACAGACAGGACGTGTTTCATAAAAGAAAATGCCTTGGCATGATAAGAGTATTTGCCTGCATTAAAAAAGGGCTTGCACTTCGGTGCTAAATCAGAATAGGAAGGTGAGTGGATGGCAAAGCAGATCCATACAAAGCGGGAACGGGAAAAGGATATGGTGTCGGAGATGATCGCCCTGTATTGCAGGAAACAACACGGAAATAAAGGCGGACTGTGCACAGAATGCGAAGCGTTAAATACCTATGCAAGGGAGCGAAGCGACAAATGCCCATTTATGGAAACAAAAACATTTTGTTCTAACTGCAAAGTACACTGCTATCAGCAGGGGATGAGGGAGAAGATCCGCGTGGTTATGCGCTTTTCGGGGCCGAGAATGATTTTCTGCCATCCTGTGACAGCCGTGCGCCATATTTTGGAAAGGAAAAAAGAGAAAAGGCGATTGGGAAAATTAGCTAAGATGCCGCATCCGCGGCGGAATGAGAGGGAATATAATGAAACTTAAAAAAATTCTGTATGTTATTTTAGGTTGTATCAGTGTTGGGCTGGGAGCTTTGGGGGCGGTTCTTCCTCTTTTACCTGCGTTCCCGTTCCTTTTGCTCGCAGCGTTCTGTTTTGCGAGAAGTTCAGAAAAGCTACATAATTGGTTTGCTAATACAAAACTATATAGGAATAATTTGGAAAGTTATGTAAAAGGAAGGGGAATGACCAAAAAGACCAAGATTAAGATTATGGTAACGGTGACAGTTTTGATGTCAGTTGGGTTTATTATGATGAACCAGGTTTTGGTGGGAAGGGTGGTTCTTGCCTGTGTATGGCTGTTCCATATTCTGTATTTTATGTTTGGCGTTAAGACCATTAGGGCGGGGGATTTCGATGGAAAACTTAGGGCAGAAGGGGAAGGAAATTAAATTTGGTCTGTTATCCTTTTTACTGACCTGGTTTTAATTATGTTAAAGATGTAAAGGGGCAGGATTTTGTGCATTTTTCTTAGTCCATGCGATACTGTTTTTTGTGGAAAATCCCCTTTGATTTTTATAGCGGAAAAAAGTATAATATTATCTGCAATTGAATTAGGCAAAATCAACGACACATGTGGCGCACCGCGCGTAAATCTG
This sequence comes from uncultured Lachnospiraceae bacterium, assembly GCA_947177515.1. Taxonomy (GTDB): domain Bacteria; phylum Bacillota; class Clostridia; order Lachnospirales; family Lachnospiraceae; genus RGIG4057. The sequence continues at coordinate 5,162 of CAMWUU010000177.1, read as the reverse complement.
ATTACGGTACGGGTCTGCAGGTGTCGTTTTTTTTGCGCAAAATAAGGAGGACTTATGGAAAACAGTAATTATCTTGGCACAAAAAAGGTTGGCGAGCTGCTGCTGCAATTTGCGATTCCATGCATCTGTTCCCTCATTATTTCATGTCTTTACAATATTGTGGATCAGATTTTTGTGGGCAATGGTGTAGGTTATCTGGGCAATGCTGCCACCGGTGTGATCTTCCCAATCACAGTAATAGGGTGGGGTTTAAGCCTGTTCTTTGGTGACGGGGCTGCCGCCGCATTGAGCGTTTCTTTAGGGCGTGGGGAAACAAAGGATATTCACAAAAGTGTTGGCAATGCAGCCATTTTGTCATTCCTCTCTGGTGTGGCAGTGATTATTATTGCGTATTCGTGGGGGGACGGTCTGTTGTACCTTATTGGTGCTACGGATGCCAGTATCCGGATGGCTCACGATTACGGTGTGATTATTTTTGCCATGATGCCACTTGCCATGGTACAGAATACCCTAGCATCCATTATCCGGGCGGACGGCAGCCCCAAATATGCGATGATGGCCATGCTGACTGGTGCAGTCATTAATATAATCGGTGATCCGGTAGCGATATTTTTACTTGATCTGGGAATTAAGGGTGCTGCCTTTGCCACCATACTTGGACAATTTGTCAGTTTCCTGATCTGTGCGGTTTATTTAAGGCATCCTAAGACTTTCCGGATAAGCGCTGGAAGTTTCAGGCCAAGTATTGTGCTTTTGAAGCCGATTATGGCTCTGGGGACTTCCAGTTTGCTGACGCAGCTTTCGATTGTAGTTATTACCGTGGTCAACAATATCCTGCTGGTAAAATATGGTGCACGTTCCGTCTATGGCAAGGATATTCCTTTAGCGGCGTTTGTGGTTATTATGAAACTCTTCCAGCTTGTATTGAATGTCGCGATTGGTATTGCTGCCGGAGCACAGCCGATTGTCGGCTATAATTATGGGGCAGGGAACTATGACCGGGTGCGGGAACTGTTAAAACAGATGGTAAAGTGGACATTGGTCATCGGGCTAATCTGCACGGTTTTCGTTGAAGCCATCCCCGGCGTATTTATCCGGATGTTTGGATCGGCGGATGACCCCGTTTATTTTGATTTCGCTGTGCTCTGCCTGCGGATCTATCTTTCCCTTATCTTTGTTACCTGCCTTCAGAAGGTCTGTGCCATCTTTTTGCAGTCCATCGGCAAGGCAAAGGCCGCCGCGCCTTTATCCATCCTGCGGGATGTGCTGTTAATTGTTTTTTCTTTGCTAATCCCGGTTGCCATGGGTGTTACTGGTATTTTTTGGGCGGCACCGATCGCCGATGTGCTGGCTGTTTTGGTTACGGCAGCAGTTATGGGGCGGGTATGGAGGGAATTGGGGCATAAAACCAAGTCTGAAGAGCTTGCGGCGGCTATAATACCATCAAGCCCGGGGGCGATCATTACGATTGCTAGGGAACATGGTTCTGCCGGAAAACGGATTGGGCAGATGGTAGCGAAACGCTTGGATATTCCCTGCTATTACAAAGAACTGGTAGCGGTTGCCGCTAAGGAAAGCGGTCTGGCACAGGAGTTTATTTCCAGTATTAATTCTGACGAAAATGCCATTATGAGGGAGCTGTATCTTACGACTGATCCGGTAAAACGTGCTATTGAAGCACAGGAAAAAGCGATCCGCCGGATTGCGGATGCAGGTTCCTGCGTTATCATAGGGCGCTCAGCGGATTATGTGCTGCGAAACTATCGGGATGTGGTGCGTATCTTTATCCATGCCCCAAAAACTTACCGTGAGAAAAAGGTGATGGAGATGTACGGGGACAGCCTGGATGCGGCGAAAAAAAGTATTGCCCGGTCGGATGCCGCCAGGAGTGCGTACTATAAAAGTGTTTCCGGGAGGGAATGGGGGGATCCCCATGGTTATGAACTGTGTATGGATGCGTCAGTGGGTGAGGATGCTGCGGCAGACCTGATCTGTAGTTATATTGGCCGGATGGGAAAATAGTTAATAACAGGCTTTCCCTGTTTTTGCAGGCTTGACTTTGCCCGTATTCAATAGTATTATTGTAACAAGAATTGAAGCAGAATCAAGTACGCATATTCAAGTGCGGTACTTACCGAAAGGAAAGTATACCATGAAAGAACGCAGTATTTCGCAGGAGTGTCTTGGCGATACAGGTTTTTGCTATACCCTGTCCCTAATCAATGGAAAATACAAAATGACTATTCTTTATACCCTGATGGAGTTTAAGGTAGTACGATTTAATGAAATGAAAAGATATATCGGGGATATTTCCTACAAGACTTTAAGTTCCACGCTGAAAGAATTAGAAGCCGACCAGTTGGTACACAGAAAGGAATATCCCCAAATCCCGCCGAAAGTGGAGTACCGTTTAACAAAGCGGGGAGAATCCCTTATGCCAATTTTGGATGGAATGTGTGAGTGGGGGGAGCAAAACCGGCTTTAAATGGAAAAAATTGGTTATTTGTGGTTTATGGAATATGGATGAAAAAATAAGGGCAAGAATATATGGATATGGTACAGTGAGGTGGTATTTATGTGTGGAAGATACTATGTGGACGATGATACAGCAAAGGAAATTGAAAAGCTGGTGCGGCAGGCGGAAGAAAAGAGCAGTGCCAGTCAGGCTTTAAAACTCCTTCCAACGGACATCCATCCGACGCAAACTGCGCCAGTCCTGGCCGCTGTGGATAAGGGAAGCCGGATATGCTGCCGTATGCAGCGCTGGGGGTTTTTGGTGCCGGGTGGAAAAAAAACGGGTGGAAAACTGATATTCAATGCCCGCAGCGAAACGGCAGCGGAACAAAGGATGTTTTTTGAAGCGGTTGCCTGCCGGAGGGCAGTTATTCCTGCTACCTGGTTTTATGAATGGAACCGCAACAAGGAGAAGAATATTTTTTACCGGAAGGAAAAAAAAGTGCTTTTTATGGCGGGGATTTATAATTTGTATCCGGATGGGGAACATTTTGTGATTCTGACCACGCGTGCAAACGAATCCATGGAACCGGTGCATAGCCGTATGCCGCTGCTTCTGGAAGAGGAGGAAATCCTGCCTTGGATTGTGCAGCCGGATCTGACGCAGGATTTCCTGCGAAAGATACCGAACCGCTTAGAGCGGCGGTTTGAATATGAGCAGATCAGTCTGTTCTAGGATGTGCTTGACGGATAAACTCTTTTTTTGGAAACAAGAAAGCGGGACTGGAAGCAGATACCAGTTGAAAAAAGAACGTATGTTTGCTATCATAAAAGAACAGGAGGTGAACATACGTTTGGATCAGATTATATTTCATATTGATGTGAATTCAGCCTTCCTTTCCTGGGAGGCTGTTTATCGTCTTGCCCATTGTGGGGAGCAGCTTGATCTTAGAAAAGTTGCTTCGGCGGTTGGCGGGGATACCTCCCTGCGCCGCGGGATTATTCTTGCAAAATCCATTCCCGCAAAAAAGTATGGGATCCGGACGGGGGAAGCCGTATGGCAGGCAAAGGAAAAATGCCCGGGGTTAGTGGTGGTTGAGCCCGATTATAAATTATATGAAGGATGTTCGGCAGCCTTTATGGATATTTTGAGGGAATATTCGGATATGGTGGAACAATACAGTATTGACGAAGCTTTTATGGATATGAGCGAATCCTGCCATCTTTTTGGAACGGCAAAGGAGGCGGCACGGCAGATACGGGAACGGATCAGGGAAGAACTGGGATTTACTGTGAATATCGGGATTTCAAACAACAAGCTTTTGGCAAAGATGGCCTCCGACTTCTGTAAGCCGGATCAGGTGCATACGCTGTATCCGTGGGAAATACGCCAGAAAATGTGGCCGCTTCCGGTATCCGAACTGTTTTTTGTGGGACGTGCGACGGCGAAAAAGCTTTTTTCCATGGGAATACGGACAATTGGGGAACTGGCGGCAGCAGATCCTGCATGGCTGAAGGAGATTTTAAAAAAGCAGGGAGAGGTAATCTGGGCATTTGCCAACGGGGTTGATCTTTCTCCAGTCTTAGATGCCCCGCCGGCTAATAAAGGATACGGGAACAGTACCACGATTCCGTTTGATGTGGAGGATCTGGCAATGGCAAAAAGAGTGTTGTTAGCCTTATCCGAAACCCTGGGGGAAAGGTTACGTGCCGACCGGGCGGAAGTTTCGGTGGTGTCTGTCGGAATCCGGTATGCGGATCTGTCTTATTTCTCGCACCAGAAAAAATTGGATAACCCAACAAACCTGACGCTGGAACTTTATAAAACCGCCTGTCTTCTTTTTGAACAATTGTGGGATAAACGACCCATACGCCATTTGGGGGTGCACACCAGCGGGGCAGGAGGGGAAAGCTTTTGCCGCCAGATGGATTTTTTTGACCGGACAGATTATGGGAAACTTGCCAAAATAGACAGAACCGTGGATAACATCCGGGGACGTTATGGGAGGGATGCCGTACGGCGGGCAGGCTTTTTGGGACAGCCAATCAGCCATATGTGCGGCGGATATCCGCTTTGAGTAAAGGGTTGGAAGGCTTGTGTCAGAAAAGGAGGGAGTTTTTATGGCATTCGGCGGGGATACAAATATTCGGCGGGCAGATCATGGTACCCTGCGGGGAATCCAGAGGGAAGTTGCGTGTGAGTGCTGGTTTACCAGTTCGGGCAAACTGATGCCGCTGATGATAAAAGTCCAGGATGAGGAGGGACAAATACAGATGATCCGTCCGGTTATAGTCCACTCGCAGGAGCACAAAATGTATGCAGGGATCCCGACTGTCGAATTTGACTGTACGTTAACTATTCTTGGGCGGGCAGTCAGGGCATGGCTGATTTATTATCAGACAAAAAACAGGTGGATACTCAATTTCCGGTAAGAGGTCGGGCAGATGTCCCCTCCGGCTTTTGTCAGGGGGGATCTGCCGGATTGGGGATATGAAACTGATTAAATACATAAATTTTATAGATTTTTTTGGGGTAATTTATTTAATATTTTAAGAGGGTTTGTGGGGGAAAATATGTAATTTGTGCAAAGTACTTGAAAATCCTACAAAAAGATGGTATACTTCGTTAAAATTGTATGCTTTTAAGGGGGTACATTTTTGGGTACGGCGGCAGGGCGGAATTGTCCCCGGGTTAGAAAGTAATCCGC